>JBBSII010000198.1:0-7518 GCA_038232175.1 Thermomicrobiales bacterium | reverse complement strand
GCTCTTCGACCGCACGGCGACCGCGATTGACCGTGCGCTCGCGACCGCTGGTGACGCCGGGAAGCAGATCGCGGCGGTCGCGTCCGACACCTTCTGGCACAACGTCCTCGGCGTGGACGCGGACGGCGCGGCGATCACCCCCGTCTACACCTGGGCGGACACACGGAGCGATGCGGCGGCGACGCAGTTGCGGCACGAACTCGACGAGCGCGCCGTCCACGCCCGCACGGGCTGCATGATCCACCCGATGTACCTGCCCGCGAAACTGCGCTGGCTGGCGGACGCGGAGCCGGACGCGATGTGCCGGGCGAAGTATTGGATGTCGTTCGCGGAATACTTCGCCTTCCGGTGCTTCGGTCGGCGCGCCTGCTCGTTGTCGATGGCGTCGGGCACGGGTTTGCTCGATCTCAACGGCAAGACGTGGGATGAGAAGTTGCTCGCCGCGCTGCCGATCAACGGTGACCAACTCTCGCCGCTCGTCGATGTGGACGAGCCGATGCAGGGGCTGTCGCCGGAATTTGCCCGCCGGTGGCCCGCGCTGGCGAATCTCCCGTGGTACCCGTCGATTGGGGATGGGGCAGCGAGCAACATCGGCAGTGGTGGCGTCGATGATGAGCGGATCGCCATTAATGCTGGCACATCTACTGCAATGCGTCTGGTGATGCGCGCGGCGTCGGTGACGGTGCCGGACGGGTTGTGGGCATACCGGGTCGATGGGAGCCATTTCGTCGTCGGCGGCGCAGAGAGCAACGGCGGCAATGTCTGGGCATGGCTGAACGAACGGTTGCGGTTGGCCGATGAGCCAACGGTCGAGCGGGCAATTGCGGCGATGCTACCCGACAGCCACGGCCTGACAGTGCTGCCGTTCCTTGCGGGTGAGCGCAGCCCGAACTACAACGCCCGTGCGCGCGGCGCGATCACCGGCATGCACCTCGACACGACGGGGCCGGAAATCGCCCGCGCGTTCATCGAGGCGATGAGTTATCGGTTGGGCTTCATGCACCGGATCATCGCCGATGCGTACCCGCAGGCGAAGGAGATCATCGTCAGCGGCTCCGCGCTGCTGCACAGCGCAGTGTGGATGCAGATTCTCGCGGATGTGCTCGGCAAGCCACTCGTGGTCAGCGGGGAGGCGGAAGCGACGAGCCGGGGAGCGGCGCTGATCGCACTGGCGAATATCGGCGCATTGCGGTCGTGGGCAGATGCCCCGGCGCCACTCGGCGCGATGATCCAGCCGAACATGGCGGTGCATCGGGTCTATTGTGCGGCGATGGAGCGTCAGCAGCGGTTGTACGATGCGGTCGTGCCGCCGCGAACGGCGCAGGGTTCCGCGAGCGTTGGCACGGAGTGTGAGACGGTCATCGGCGCATGATGTCATCCGGCGCTCCGTCTTGGTAGTGATGGCGTTGAGGACGAAAGAATCAGGAGGGCACAATGGCAGCAAATCCGTTGACACGCATCAAGGACTTTGGGCAGAGCGTCTGGTATGACAACATCAGCCGCACTCTCGTTCGCGATGGCGAACTGAAGCGGCTGATCGATGAGGACGGCGTGGTCGGGCAGACCTCGAACCCGAACTTCTTCAAGGAGGCGATCGTCGGCAAGGCCGATTACGACGATCAGATGCGCGAGCTTACGCAAGCGGGCAAGAGCGGCGATGAGGTCTACGAAGTGCTGACGACGACGGATGTGCGCGGTGCGTGCGACGTGTTCGCGCCCGTTTACAAGCGCACCAATGGCGGCGACGGATACGTCTCGATTGAGGTCTCGCCGACGCTCGCGCACGACACGCAGCGCACCATCGAGGAGGCGCGTCGCCTGTGGAAGGTTGTTGACCGCCCGAATGTGATGATTAAGATTCCCGCCGCACCGGAGGGGATCGCCGCGATTAAGCAGGCGCTCAGCGAGGGCATCAACGTTAATGTCACGCTCGTCTTCTCCATCGCATCGTACCGCGACGTGATGAATGCATATATCGAGGCGCTGGAGGATCGCGCCGCGCGCGGCGAGCCAGTGGACCGGATCGCGTCGGTCGGCTCGTTCTTTGTCAGTCGCGTCGATGTCGCGGTGGACAAGATGCTGGACGAGAAGATCAAGGGCGCGAACGGCGCGGAGAAGGAGAAATTGCAGGGGCTGCTCGGCAAGGCCGCCATCGCGAACGCGAAGGACGCCTACCACGAGTTCCGAACGACCTTCAGCGGTCCGCGCTGGGAGGCGCTCGCCGCCAAGGGTGCGAAGGTGCAGCGGCCACTCTGGGCGAGCACCGGCGCGAAGAACCCGGCGTACCGCGACATCCTCTACGCGGAGGAGCTGATCGGCCCCGACACGGTGGACACGATGGGCCCGCCGACGATCGAGGCGTTCCGCGATCACGGCCGGGTGCGGAACTCGGTGGAGGAGGACTACGCGGGCGCGCAGCGGGTGCTCCGTGACCTCGATGCCGTTGGCATCGATATGGCGAAGGTGACGCAGGACTTGCAGGACGCGGGCATCAAGCAGTTCGCGGATTCGTTCGAGGCCGTGATGAAGGATGTCCGCGCCAAGACCGAGCAATTCGCGCACGTCGCGGCAGACTGATACAGCGGGCACGTTCCACGACACGACTGGGAAACGGATGGACCATGGATCTTGGATTTGTTGGCCTCGGGCGAATGGGATTCAACATGGTTCGCCGCTTGCGGCTGGATGACCACCGCGTCGTCGCGTGGAACCGGACGTACTCGGTCACGCAGGGGCTGACCGAGTACGGCGCGGAGGCCGTCAAATCCGTCGAGGAGATGATCGCGACGCTCCAACGCCCGCGCGCCATCTGGGTGATGGTGCCCTCCGGTCAGGTGACGGAGGACCAGATCGACCATCTGCTTGCTCTCCTCGATCCGGGCGACGTGATCATCGACGGCGGCAACTCGAACTACAAGGAGACGATGCGCCGTGCGGAGAAGGTGACCGCCAGGGAGATGCACTTCATGGACTGCGGCACGTCCGGCGGCGTCTGGGGCCTGCAAGTTGGCTACTGCCTGATGATCGGCGGCGAACGGGGTGTCTTTGACCGACTGGAACCGATCTTCAAGACGCTCGCGCCGCCCGATGGCTACGCGCTGATGGGGCCGTCCGGCGCGGGGCACTTCGTCAAGATGGTGCACAACGGCATCGAGTACGGCATGTTGCAGGCGTATGGTGAGGGTTTCGCGATCCTGGAGAAAAGCCCGTTCGATCTCGACTTGTACCAGGTCTCGCATCTGTGGAATCAGGGGAGCGTCGTGCGCTCGTGGCTGCTCGAACTCGCGGAACGGGCGTTCAATGACGACCCGCACCTGCAGAACATCCGTGGCTACGTGGAGGATTCCGGCGAGGGCCGCTGGACGGTCCAGACCGCGATGGAACTGGACGTGCCCGCGCCGATTATCACGCTCTCGCTCCTGCAACGGTTCCGCTCGCGCGAGAACGAAGAATTCAGCGACCAGGTTGTGGCCGCGCTGCGGAAGCAGTTCGGTGGCCACGCGGTGAAGACACAGTAAGGGAAGTAGCGAGTAACGAGTAACGAGTAGCCAGCGGAAATGCATGGTATCACGAGCGGGTGCGACGACTGTCTACTTCCTACTGCCCACTCCGAGGAGAACGCGGGATGCTTGAAACGACGATCGTCAACCCGCTGCGCGAGGGATTGCGTTTGCAACGGACGCCGGAGCCGTGCGTCATGGTGATCTTCGGCGCGTCCGGGGACCTGACGCGCCGGAAACTCGTGCCGGCGCTCTACAACCTCGCGCGGGAGCGATTGCTGCCCGGCGGATTCACCGTTGTCGGCGTCGCACGGCGGCCCATCGGCAACGAGACCTTCCGCGCGCAGATGAAGTCCGGCATCAACGAGTTTTCGCGCGTGCGCCCAGTGCAGGAGACCGTCTGGGAGAATTTTTCCCAGGGTATTCATTACCATCAGACCGAGTTCCACGACGACGATGGGTACGCGCGCCTCGGCGAGTTGCTCGATCAGATCGACCGCGAACGCGGGACGTGCGGCAACCGCGTCTTCTACCTCGCGACCGCACCTTCGAACTACAGCGAGATTATCAGCCAGTTGGGCAATCATGGCCTCGCCCGCCGCCTCGCCCCCGGCGTGCAGGAGGATGGCCCGTGGCAGCGCATCATCATCGAGAAGCCGTTCGGCCACGACCTCGAATCCGCCCGCGAGCTGAACAACCAACTCGCGGAGGTCTTCTCGGAGCGGCAGGTCTTCCGCATCGACCATTACCTCGGCAAGGAGACGGTGCAGAACATTCTCGTCTTCCGCTTCGCGAACGGCATCTTCGAGCCGCTCTGGAACCGCCAGTACGTCGATCACGTGCAGATCACGGTGTCGGAGAGCATCGGCGTCGAGGGGCGCGGCGGGTACTACGAGGAGTCGGGCGCGCTGCGGGACATGGTGCAGAATCACATGATACAGTTGCTCGCCTTGATCGGCATGGAGCCGCCCGTCTCGAACGACGCGACGGGCGTGCGCGACGAGAAAGTCAAGGTGCTGCACGCCATCCGCCCGATCCACCCGGAGGACGTGAACAAGTACACCGTGCGCGGTCAGTACGGCGTGGGGGATGTCGCGGGGCATGCGATCTCCGGCTATCGCGACGAGGTTGGCGTCCCGCTCAACTCGACCACCGAAACATTCGTCGCGCTCAAATTCTTCATCGACAACTGGCGATGGGCGGATGTGCCGTTCTATTTGCGGACGGGGAAGGCGTTGCCCAAGCGGGTGACGGAAGTCGCCATCCAGTTCAAGCCCGCGCCGCACCTGCTGTTCGAGAGCGCCGCCGACAGCATGGAGCCGAATGTGCTCGCGCTGCAAATCCAGCCCGATGAGGGTATCTCGATCAAATTCGGCACGAAGGTGCCCGGCCCGACGGTGCAGATTCGCTCCGTCAACATGGATTTCCGCTACGGCACGTACTTCGGTATCGAGCCGCCCGATGCGTACGAACGGCTGCTGCTCGACTGTATGCTCGGCGACTCGACGCTCTTCACGCGGCGCGACGAGGTCGAGGTGGCATGGTCGCTCATCACCGCGATTCATGAGGGGTGGAACATGGTCGCGCCCCCGCCCTTCCCGAATTACGCGGCGGGCACATGGGGCCCGGAGCGGGCGCACGAACTCCTCGCGCGTGACGGCCGGACGTGGCGTCGCATGAGGACCCGGTAGGAGGCGTGTGATGGCAACCGACGAGGCCAATGCAAACGCTGCCCCGGCACCGCAGAGTGGGCAGCAGCCCGTCGATGTGCGCGAGATTGAGGACGCGCTGACGCAACTCTGGATGACGAATCAGGCGGGCGGGCGTTCCGGGATGCAGGCGTACATCCTCAATCTCATCATCTTCGTCGGCGCGGATGCCGACATGGCGGAGGTGCAGGGGATTGCCGCGAAGGTCGGCGCGTCGCACCCATCGCGCACGATCATCCTGCACGCCCACCCGGAAGGCGAGACGAAACTCCGCGCGTGGATCTCCGCGCAGTGCGAGTTCCCCGCGCACGATGAGCACGCCGGCTCCGAGCAGGTGACGCTCGAAGCGGCGGGCGACGGCGTCCGGCAGTTGCCGGGCACGGTCATTCCGCTGCTGATCCCGGACGTCCCCGTCGTGCTCTGGTGGCAGGGCGAGGGTCTGTTCACGCACCCGATCCTGCCGACGCTGATGGACGCGGCGGATCAGCTCGTCGTCGATACCAGCACCTACGCGGACACGCTCAACGTGCTCAGCCGCGTGCACTCACTCGCGACGGAGGAGTATCCGGGTGTCTCGTTCCGCGATCTGTCGTGGGGGCGGCTGACGGCGTGGCGCGAGTTGACCGCGCAGTTTTTCGACGCGCCCTCGACGCGCCCCTATCTCGACGGCATCCACCGCGTGCAGGTGACGTACGCGCAGGATGCCACGGGCGAGATCAAGCCCGAGCAGGCGCTGCTCTACGTCAGTTGGCTCGCGTCGCGGCTCGGGTGGGAGACGATCCCGAACCTGCGGCGGGTCGGGCGGCAGACGCTTCTCGTCGTCCGCAACGGGGATGCGCCGGTGACGTTTGAACTCTCGTCGCAGCCCGCCGACGATCTCCTGCCCGGTTGCCTGCTTGCGGTCGTTTTGACGGCGCAATCCGGCGATTCCACCGCGAGCTTCACGATCCGGCGTGCGGACGACCGCGAGCACACGGTGGTGACGATGGAAATTCAGGGGCAACCGCCGCAGGAGCGGATCGTGCCGCTAATCGAGAAGAGCGTCGCCGAGGCGTTGACGGACGAAGTCAGCACCGTGCGGCGCGACCATGTGTACGATGAGGCGCTCGATGTCGCGATGCGACTGGCAAGTGCACGGAGTGGAGGAAACCGGTGAACGATACCCAGCGCGAGGTCGTGGTGCTCCCTGATCTGGACGCGGTGAGCCACGAGGCGGCACGCCGGTTCGTTGCCATCGCGAATGACGCCATCGCGGCGAATGCGCGGTTCACTGTGGCGCTCGCGGGCGGTTCGACGCCGGAGCGTCTCTATCGGCTGCTCGCGTCGGAGGCGTACCGGGACGCGGTTCCGTGGGCCTCCGTCTACGTCTTTTTCGGCGATGAGCGCTGCGTCCCGCCCGACGACGCCGAGAGCAATTATCGGATGGCGAGCGAGTCGCTGCTGTCGCACGTCCCGATCATGCCGGAGCGAATCTTCCGGCTGGAGGGCGAGCGCGACCCGCAGAGCGCCGCCGTCACGTACGACGCGCGCCTGGGCGATGTCTTCGGGCTCTCGCCGGGCCGGTTGCCGCAGTTCGACCTCGTGTTGCTCGGCATGGGGCCGGACGGTCACACCGCGTCGCTCTTCCCGCACACTGAGGGGCTGAAGGTCGTCGAGCGTCTGGCGGCGGCGAATTACGTGCCGAAGTTTGATTCGTGGCGGCTGACCGCAACATATCCCGTGCTCGACGCCGCTGCGAACGTCATCTTTCTCGTCGGCGGCGCGGAGAAGGCGGACGCGCTGCAGCAGGTGCTCGAGGGGCCGTTCAACCCCGACGAATACCCAGCCCAAGGTGTGCGGACACCCGACGGGACGGTGACGTTCCTCGTGGATGCAGCCGCCGCAAGCACGTTGAGCACCGCCTCGTAATGGTCATATGGTGAGGTCTGGGGAATCCTAACCCCCTGCCGCCCAGAGGGCACCCGCCCTTCCCTCCGAGGGAAGGGGGAGCGAGCCTTCGGGCAATCCGGGTGTTCGGCGAACAGCACGGCATGTACAGTGAGTCACCCCTTCCCTCGGAGGGAAGGGGCCGGGGGTTAGGATTCCCTGCCGAAGGCGACTTTGTATACGCCCTGCCACGCAGATTTGCGAACAGGTGTCCGTACGTGTTATCCTTATGGGATAAACCGCTTGCTTCGTGCGGCGTTTCCGCACCGGGATGAAGGAGCAACCCAATGTCCGGACATTCAAAATGGTCCTCGATTAAGCATCAGAAGGGCGCAAAGGACGTGCAGCGCGGCGCGCTCTTCACGAAACTGGCGCGCGAGATT
>JBBSII010000197.1:0-7519 GCA_038232175.1 Thermomicrobiales bacterium | reverse complement strand
CGATCAGCACGGTGTCACCTTCGCACGCATACCCGACCGGGAGCGTGATTTGCCTGCCGGTCTTGCGCCCGGTGAATGTCAGGGTGAGCAATTTCCGACTGACGATGCCATGAATAGGCGATTTCAGCAGAAGCATGGGCAAGCGATTCATGACGCGCATCCCGCGTGGCGTCGGGCGGGGTGTCGATGGTGCGGTGATTTCAGCCATTGGGAATCTCCTTTGTGATGCAGACAGCCCGGCAGCGGGCGCGTCGCAGGCCACCAGCGGCGACGATGCGCGCAACGGCGACACTCGTGGCAGCGTATCGCCTCGCGCGGTGCGGGTCGCCACTCGTGCGGACGGTTCGACGATGGTCCGTCCTGAGGGGTGGGAGTATGCCATCCGGATGGTTGCCGGAGGCCCCGAGCATCTCGCCCCAGTGAGGGCGAGCGGATCGGCGGGCGACGTGCAGATCGGGGCGCGAGAGGGCGAGTCGGGTTGACGCAAGCGGAGGGCGACGGACAAACCGAGGGGCGGATCAACAAATGCAACCCGGTGGAGCGGGCGATGGGCGAGCGGGGCCCGTTCGACCTGCTGCGGCAGCGATTGCCGCACGCGGCCTGATCGGGGACGGACGCGTCGTTGACGGACAACATCGAGGGCTCTCCCGCACTCCCGATGCTGTCCGGCCTCGCAATAGAAGGGCGAATCGGGCGCTGGTGCTATCACGGGGAGCGTGTGCCGATCTTCAGCGGAAGAGCCCATGATGTTGATGCATCCGCCCTGTAAATCTCCTGCCGATGCCGCGCCCATCCACTACCGTCGCGTTCGCGATAGTTCGTCACGTCTCGGCTTCGATGAGGGCATCCACGTCGAGCCATCCCCCAGGCGCGAGGAGATGGGGCCGCACGCCGCGCTTCCGCGCCTCTGCAAGAAACTCCGCCTCCGCATCGGGGACCTCGCGGTAATGCACGGGATCAGACACGAACCCATAGTGGATCGGAATCGCCACCCGCGCACCGAGGAGGTGCGCCGCCGTCGCCGCCTGCTCCGGCGTCAGTGTCGCCGGGACCGTGCTGCCGGTGAAACGCCCGCGGCTGTATGTCACGCCGTTGATCGGCAGGAAGGCGGCATCGAACGGCCCGTACTGCCGCGCGATGTTCCACCAGTGGCCGTGCCAGAGCGTGTCGCCGCAATGGATGATGCGCCGCCCATCGCCATCCACGATCCACGAGACCTGCGCATCGCCCCAGCCATCGGCGGCGGGCACGGCGATGGCCATCAGGTCGGCGGCGAGCCAGCCGAGGAGCACCGGCTCGTGCATCTCGACGCCGCGCGCCCACAGGCCCGGGCGTGCGACCTGCCCGAGGATCGCGCGGTGGCACAGCACACTGCCTCCATCACCAAGGACGCGTGCGAGTGCCGCCGGGTCGAAGTGGTCGTCGTGGGCGTGGGTGACGACCGCATGCCGGTCCTGCGTCCCTGCGGCGAGCGGGATGATCTCCGGCTGTTCCCAGTTTGTCGCCCCCTCGATCGCGTCCACGAACAGCGTCGTCCCGCCGACCTCAACCTTGATCCCCGCCCACGTCAGACGCTGAATACGCACCGATTCCTCCGATCGCGTGTGTCTCGAACTGCCAAGTCAAGCGCCCCATACCTCATTCCACAACGACGGAGGGCGAGGATGGACACGGCAATCCCAACGTCATTGACTAGCCGCGCACAGCTCTTCGCTATAGGACTGACGAGCGAGATGGCGGCGCAGTTACGATTTGTCGCGATCACGCTCTTCTCGGCAATCCCAAGAAGGAGGGTTATCTGGGCGTGCGCCTGCTAGATTTCCCGGCGCGGTGCGGCCGTCGCCGCATCTCCGGTATTCGGGGTGCCGGTCGGCTCGATCAGCAGGAGGTGCGCCTCCTCGTCAGCCACGGGACGGTGCTCGACACCGCGCGGCACGACGAACAGCTCGCCCGGCCCGAGGACAACCTGGCGGTCGCGCATCTGGATCGTCAGCCGCCCCGCCAGCACGAGGAAGAAGTCGTCGGTCTCGGCGTGCGTGTGCCAGACGAACTCGCCCTTCGCCTTGACGACCATGATGTCATGACCGTTGAACCGCGCGACCGTCTGGGGTGCGAAGGGATCGGAAAATTGGGCCAGCTTCTCGCTGAGATTGATCTTCTCGTCCATTATTTCCCCCCGCTCATACGGGCACGTCGGGCGCCGTGGCCACGCGTTTCTTCGGGATGGAGCGTCGCTCCGCATCCCGTCGTCGATGCGTCGTCGAGATCCCGGAGCACCCGGGCGGTGTCGACGATCGTCGCGAACTCGCCGTGGAGACTCGCGAGCGAGATCGCGTGCACGGCGGCGGCGGGGAAGCGGGAGCCGTCCGGCCCGACTCGGTCGAACGTCGCGGTCGCGTCGCCGACGAGGTAGGTGCGGAATCCGAGGTTCGCCGCCATGCGCGCCGTCGTGGAGACGCAGTGGTCGGTCGTCAGGCCGACGATGACGAGGGTCGAGATGTCGCGCTTTCGCAGGCACGCCTCCAGGTCGGTGCCGATGAAGGCGCTGTTTACGTGCTTCGTGAGGAGGGGCTCGCCGTCGCGCGGGCGCACGATCTCCTTGATCTCCGCGCCGGGTTGGCCGGGGCGGAGCGGCGAATCCGGCTCCCGGGAGAGGTGTCGCACGTGGACGACCGCGCGGCCGCCGCCACGCCAGGCGGCGAGCAGCGCGGCCGCGTTCCCCTCGGCGCCGGGGTTGTTCCGCGCACCGAGCGTCGGGTCGTCGAACCCGCGCTGGATGTCGATGATGAGCAGCGTCGCGTCACTCGGCAGAAATCCCATGGCTACACCTCCCGAAAGGAGCTTGTCACCCAGCAATGAATTCCGTCAGCACGGGGACGAGTGCCTCCGTGCTGACCTCGTGCCTCTGGCCCTCCAGTATGCGGAGCTGCGCGTGCGGCATCGCCGCGCTCAGCGCCCGCGCCGTGTCATGCACGGAGGGATAGACCTATTACCCCCATTGGGTATGTGCGTAGCATACTATACCTATGCATGGTATTCTGTCAAGGAGCCGCCGAATGGCAATTTGGCGGTTCGCGGCCCTTGACAGAATACTCTATGGGGGTATACACTCCATGCTAGATACCCTCCGAGGGTACCAAACAAAGGAGCAACAACGATGGCAACGACGCGGATGACGAAAGCAGACTACCACTATCAACAGGAGACCGACGCGCTGCTGCTGCGGCTCCGCCGGATGGAAGGTCAGGTCCGGGGTGTGCAGAAGATGATCGAAGAGGGGCGTTACTGCGTGGATATCGTCACGCAATTGCAGGCGATCTCCGCTGCAGCGGACAAAGTCGCAGAGCAGGTGCTCGAAGGGCATATCCGTGGCTGCGTGACGGACGCGATCAAGGAGCAGCGCGGCGACGAGGCGATCACCGAGCTGATGACCGTCCTCAGCAAAGCGATCCGCAGCTAAGAGAAGGACAGGTAGCATGGCGACCATACAGCTTCCCGACACACAGAGCAAAACACCACCGGAGGATGCTTCCCCGACGAAGACGGCAGCGTTGGCAGTCTCGGGGATGACCTGCGCCTCCTGCGTGATGCGCGTGGAGAAGAAACTGAAGAAAGTGCCCGGCGTCTCTGACGCTGCGGTCAATCTAGCGACGGAGCACGCGGTCATCACGTACGATCCGACACAGGCGACTCCCGACACGCTCGTGGGCGCGGTTGAGGCGGCCGGCTACGGTGCGCGTGTGGAGCAGGAGGATGAGACGCTCACCACGACGCTCGCGGTGGAGGGGATGACCTGCGCCTCCTGCGTGCGGCGTGTCGAACGGGCGCTGCTGAAGGTGCCCGGCGTCGATAGCGCGAGCGTCAACCTCGCCACCGAGCGCGCGAACGTGACGCTCGGCGGGCAGGCGACGATCGACGACCTGCTGACCGCCGTCGAGCATGCGGGCTACCACGCGCAACCGATCGTTGAAACCGTCGCGGAGGACGACGATGCGGAAACGCGGGAAGAGCAGCGCGTCCGGCGCGAGATGCGGATCCGATTCGCCAAGCTCGCTCTCGGCCTTGGACTGACACTCCCGATCCTCTTCATTGCCATGTTCAAGATGAACATGCTCTATCGCGACTATTGGCTGCTCGCGCTGACAACGCCCGTCTGGCTCGTCGTCGGCTGGGACTTCCACCGCAGCGCCATCAAGAATGCGCGCCATCGCGCGGTGAACATGGATACGCTCGTCTCGGTGGGCGGCTCGATCGCCTTCTTCTACAGTGTCGCGGCCACGTTCACCGGCCAGGACACCTTCTACGACACCGCCGCGATCATCATCACCTTCATCTTCCTCGGCAAGGTACTGGAAGCCATCGCGAAAGGCCGCGCCAGCGCGGCGATCCGCGCCTTGATGGGCTTGCAGGCGAAAACCGCCCGCGTCGTGCGCGGCGGAGTCGAGCAGGACATCCCCGTTTCGCAGGTCCTCGCCGGTGATGTGCTGATCGTCCGCCCCGGCGAGAAGATCCCGGTGGACGGCACGATCCTCGAAGGCGCGTCCACGGTGGACGAGTCCATGCTCACCGGCGAGAGCCTGCCCGTCGAGAAGCAACCCGGCGACGCGGTGATCGGCGCGACGATCAACAAGCAGGGGCTCATCACGATGCGGGCGACCCGCGTGGGGAAGCAGACGCAGCTCGCGCAGATCATCAAGCTGGTGGACGCGGCACAGACCGCCAAAGCGCCGATCCAGCAACTGGCGGACCGCATCTCCGGTATCTTCGTGCCGACAATCTTCGGCATCGCCGCCATAACGTTCGTCGGCTGGATCGTCGCGGGGCGCTCGCCGATCGCCGCGATGGTCGCGGCGATCGCGGTGATCGTCATCGCCTGCCCATGCGCCTTGGGCCTCGCGACGCCTGCGGCGATCATGGTCGGCAGCGGCCGGGGCGCGGAGCAGGACATCCTCCTCAAGGGCGGCGAGAGCCTCCAGCGCGTGCGGGAAGTCAACACCGTTGTCCTCGACAAGACCGGCACAGTGACGAACGGGCAGCCGAAATTGACCGACATCATCACGGCAAATGGCTGGTCCGAGGATGATTTACTCGGACTGGTGGCGACGGTCGAAAAGGGCTCCGAGCATCCGCTCGCCGAAGCGATTGTCAGGGAGGCAACGGAGCGCGGGCTCGATATTCCGGGGCGCGCGACAGGCTTCGAGGCCCTCGTCGGCGGCGTGCAGGGCACGGTCGGCACGCGGTCCGTCGTGATCGGCAATCAGCGCCTGCTCGCGGATGCGGGCATCGATATCACACCGGTTCGCGCTGATCTGGACCGGCTCGAATCGGCGGCAAAGACGGCGATGCTCGTCGCGGTGGACGGCGAACTGACGGGGGTCATCGCGGTCGCGGATACCGTCAAGCCGACCTCCGCCGAGGCCGTGCGCACGCTCCATCGGCTCGGCATCCAGGTCGTCATGCTCACCGGCGACAACCGACGCACGGCGGAGACGATCGGCAAGGAAGTCTGCATCGATGACGTGATCGCGGAAGTCCGCCCCGCCGATAAGATCGCCGCAGTGAAGCGGTTGCAGGAGACGGGCCGGGTCGTCGCGATGGTCGGGGACGGCATCAATGACGCGCCCGCTCTCGCCCAGGCGGACGCCGGGATCGCAATGGGCACGGGCACGGATGTCGCGATGGCGGCGGGGGACATCACGCTCGTCAAGGGCGATCTGCGCAGCATCGCGGCGGCGATTGACCTGTCGAAACGGACGATGCGCACGATCCGTCAGAACCTCGGCTGGGCGTTCGGCTACAACGTCATTCTCATCCCGCTCGCCGTCTTCGGCAAACTCAACCCGATCTTCGCGGCGGTGGCGATGGCGCTCTCGTCGGTGACGGTGCTCTCCAACTCGCTGCGGTTGCGCGGCACGAAGGGAAGCCAGTTCATGGCGGCGGCGGTGCTCCTCGTTGCCTTCACCGTCGTCGGGTTCGGCACCTACCGTGGTGTGTCGGGGCAGGCGTCCGCCTTCGGCGCAGCCTCCTACGCCTGGGGCCCGAACGAGGTGCACATGGCGATGGTCGGCCAGCGCACCACACCGGCGATGCCCGACCTCTTCCGGGGCGGCAACAAGACGATCAAAGCGGGCACGACGATCACCTTCATCAACGACGACAACGATCACGCCCACAACGTGGTGAGCGGGGCGCGCCAAGCGCCGACGAAGAATTTCTACAGTGGCCTCCTGCAACCGGGACAGCGGTGGCAATACACCTTCACGACGCCGGGCGTCTACCCCTATTTTTGCAGCCTCCATCCCGGCATGGATGGCGTCATTACCGTGACGTGATGTGGCGAGTGCCGCGCGCGTAAAAGCACACGCTGCCGGGGTGGCAGCGAGAGCGCCCGAGAGGGCAAGTCATTCGGAGGGTTTCGTATGGTGACGACGGAGTTGAAAGTACCGGATATCGGCTGCGATGGGTGCGTTACGAGTGTCAAGTGGGTGGTCAATCAGTTCCCCGGCGTGGAATCGGTCGAGGCGAGCCACACCACAAAGATCATCACGCTCACCTACGATCCCGCCCAGGTCGATCTCGCCAAGGTCGAAGAGGCGCTCGCGAAAGACGGGTATCCCGTCGCGAAGTAATGTGTCGCGGCGCTCGGAGCGTCTGAGCGCAGTATGGAGGTTCTCCGATGGAAATGGTCACAATGAAGGCTCCGGATATTTCGTGCGAGCACTGCGTTGCCACCGTCAAGAAGACGGCGGGCCAGTTCCCCGGCGTCCAGTCCGTCGAGGCGGATGCGGACACGAAGATCATCACACTCACCTACGACCCGGCACAGGTTGACCTCGCGCAGGTCGAGGAGGCACTCGCCGAAGAGGGCTATCCCGTCCAGAAGTAAGGACGCGGAAACGAACGGCAGGGTGGAGGAAATACACTCCTCCACCCTGCCTGCCAGTCCAATGCATGACGTGATCCCTTCGGGCTCGGCGATACACCTCAGTCCCATTACATGCAGCGCTTGACTCCCTATGAGAGACGTTAAGGAGCCCCTAAGCAAGCTGGAAGCCCCGTTCGCCCAAAGTGATTGACGCCAGCGACGAGCAGTTTGATTCGCGGGCTGAAAAAGCCCACGCTACCACGAGCATGGAGGTTCCATGGCAACGACAATACAGCCCAAACCGACGATGTATGCGACGCCGGAGCGCGACGGCCTTAAGGCACCGTTCACGAGCGTCCACCATGTCGCGCTCATCACGAACGATATGAAGAAGACGGTCGATTTCTACCGGGACGTGCTTGGCAGCGAGGTGGCGCTCGGCCACCGGATGCCGCGCCCCGGCGCGGAGCGGCACTACATGATCACCGTCGCGCCGGGCACGGTCTTCGCCTTCTTCGAGTTCCCGAACGCCAAACTCCCCGACTACAAGGCCGCGACCTTGCCGACGACCGGGCGGGCGTTCGATCACGTCTGCTTCACCGTCGAGAGCATGGAGCAGTTCAATGCGTGGTACGAGCGGCTAACGGCGGCTCG
>JBBSII010000196.1:0-7574 GCA_038232175.1 Thermomicrobiales bacterium | reverse complement strand
GGAGTTTCCACGCGGCGAGCGCGAGCAGATGCTGGATCGAGAGGTCTTCGCGTCCGCCGAACGCGCCGACAATCGCCGCGTATCGCACGAAGACCCGCTCCTCCGGCAATTTGAGAATCCGCGCAATCTGGCGCCGGTCCTCGTGCAGCCACTGCCCCGCCGTCTCGATCACGACGCGCTCGTCGTCAAGGTACGCGATGCCCGCCTCCGGTTGGAGGAAGGCGTGCTCCTGCCACGATGTGGAGAACGCGCCATCGAGCACAACGTCGGCTTCCGCGAGCGCGCGGGTCGCGTCCCCTTTGCGGATCGGGACGTGCTGCACGACGTTCGTGCCACGGTCGGGATGGACGAGCGGCGCATCCGGGGCGAGGGCGGCGCGCGGGTCCGTCACGGCGGGCAAATCCTCGTAAACCACCCGCACGAGCGTCGCGCCCACCGCCGCAGCGTCCTTCGTCTCCGCGACGACGAGCGCGACCTTATCCCCCGCGAAGCGCACGACCGCCCCGCAGAGCACCGGCTGGTCGTCCTCGATCAGCCCGAAGGCGTTGTACGGCACGTCGGCGGCGGTCAGCACCGCGACGACGCCGGGATACGCGAGCGCGGCGGTGGTGTCCACCGAGACAACGCGCGCATGGACGTGGTGGGCGAAAACCAGATGCAGGTGGAGCATCCCCGGTCGCACGAGATCGCCGGGATATGCCGTCGCGCCCGTCACCTTGCCGATCGCATCCGGCCGGGGGAGCGAAGCGCCGAGTACCGAGTGCTGCGTACCGAGCACCGCGTTTTCTGCTACCCGCCGACTGCTCACTGCGCACCGTTCCCGCCCGCATCCATCACCGCATCGAGAATCTTGCGGTACCCCGTACAGCGGCAGAGGTTGCCGCTCAGAGCGACGCGGGCCTGGTCGAGGTCGGGCTGCGACACTTCATCCAGCAACTTCGCGCCCGCCATCAGCATACCGGGGATGCAATAGCCGCACTGCACCGCGCCGTGGTCGATGAACGCCTGCTGCAACGGGTGCAGGCGCTCCCCGTCCGCCAGCCCCTCGATCGTCGTGACCGTCGCGCCGTGCGCCTGTGGTGCGGGCACGAGGCAGGACATCACCGCCTGCCCGTTCAGCCAGACGGTGCACGCGCCGCACTCACCCTCCGCGCACCCTTCCTTGGTGCCCGTCAGCCCCGCATCATCGCGCAGCACGTCGAGCAGCGACTTTCCGCGCACGTCCAGTAATTCGCGCGGCTCGCCATTGAGAGTACTGAGTACTGCGGGTGCCCTCTGGGCGGCATGAGTACTGAGTTCTCTGGCTTCTACCCACTCCGTCTCAAGGAGCACCGGGCTCGGGATCCAATTTGCGGCCTCGGCGCCCGCCGCGAGGCGTTTGAGGGCGTCTGCAACGAGGGAAGCGACGGTGTGCTGACGGTACGCGGCGGTGCTGCGGATGTCGTCAATCGGGGCGACATCGCCGCACGCCAGCCGCCCCGCCTCCGCGCAGACCGCCGCATCAAGACGCTTTCCAGCCAAATACGCCTCTGCGGTGGGCGCGAAGACGACCGTCGGCGCGACACAACCGAGGGCGATGCGCGCCGCCGTCACCTTCTCGCCCGCGAAGGTCAGCACGATGGCGATGTTGATGACGCTGATCGCCTGCGCCCGCCGCAGACCGAGCTTGACGAACAGGCCACGCTGGTTCGCCCCGAGCAACGGCACGCGAATCTCGCGGAGCAGTTCATCCGGCCCCAGCACCGTGCGCCGCAACCCGGTATAGAAGTCCCGCAGCGGGATGGTGCGTTCTTCACGCAATGCCGGGGAGGGTGGTTCAAGCACCGCCCCTACATTTCGGACGAGAACCACCGACGCGCCGAGCGCCATCAGGGGTGTGATCGTGTCGTTCGCGGGCGAGGCGGTGACGAGATTGCCCGCGACTGTGGCGCGCGTGCGGATTTGCGGCGCGCCGACCTCCGCACACGCCTGCGCGAGGGGTAGTATCTGCTTCGCTGCGGGGGACGCAATCACGGCGTTGTGCGTCGCGAGCGCGCCGAGACGGAGCGTATCCCCGGCGGCCCGCGCATCTTTCAAGTCAGGGAGCCGCGTGATGTCGATCAGTATTTCGGTGGGCCGGACACCGCGCCGCAACTCGACCAGCACGTCCGTCCCGCCCGCGACAATCCGCGCCCGGCCCGCATGTTCGCGCAGGAGGCGCAACGCCTCATCGAGCGTTGCGGGCTGATGGTACTGGCGCCACATCCGCGTTTCCATTCCCGTTACCATTTCCGTTTTCTTCGCACGCTTCGACCGCTGCGGTCACACCGTCAGACGATCATCGTACTATAGCGGAGGGGGTCGGGCAGCACGCGGCATAACATTGGGGTCAACGCCCAGTCGATCGCCGCCGGTCGATACTCGCGACGACGACGAAGTAGACCACACAAAAGATCACCAGTCCGATCACGCTCGCGATCACCATAGTGCGCGGGACGCTCATCGACCAGCCGCCGAGGAGCGCGATGAGAAAGCCGACGATATCGATGGCGGCACTGATACCGAGGTAAATACCCAGCGACTTGAGGAAAGACGCCCCGCGTGTTCCGCGCTCCTGCTCCATTTCATCATTCCTTTCCGAGACTTGTCGACGACCGCACACAGATGACTCTACGTCACAGAGTTATTATACTACACGCGGCGGGGTGCCTGGGAGGGTCATTTCTCGGTCATGCCCTCTCCGCACCATGCTATCATCGTGCGAGCGACCAAAGCCGACGCCGAGAGACGCGGGTAGCACGATGCGGATCACCATTGCGGAAGTGAACATGCTGGATCAGGAGCGATTCGTCGCCCTGCTCGGCCCGCTCTTCGAGCAGTCGCCGTGGATCGCTGCCGATGCGTGGCGCAGCCGACCGTTCGCGAGTCTGCACCACCTGCACGACGCCCTCTGCGCCGTGATGTACCACGCGACGCCGGAGCAACAGGTCGTGCTCATCCAGGCGCATCCCGACCTCGTCGGGCGGGCGGCGCGGGCGGGCACGCTGACGCCGGAGTCGCGGGGCGAGCAGGCGTCGGCGGGCCTCGACCGGCTCTCGCCGGAGGAAATCGCCGCGTTCACGGAGATGAACCGGGCGTACCACGAGCGCTTCGGCTTCCCCTTCGTCATCTGCGTGCGCGAGAGCAGGAAGGCGGCCATCCTTGCCGGTTTCCGCACGCGGCTCGACCATTCGCGGGACGATGAAATCCGCACCGCCCTCGGCGAAATCGCGAAGATCAGCCACCTCCGCTTGCTTGATCGCGTCGGTGATGGGAAAGGACTGGGGACTGAGAGGGAACACGCAGCCCCTCAGTCCTTAAAGGAGCAGTCTGATGTCGATAGACGCTACAATTAGTTACGGCAAGGCGGCGGTGTCGGTGTACCGCACGTATGCGCGCCCGCTGAGGGGTGTGCCGCCGATCCCTGAATCGCCCTTCACGGGCCGGGCGAACAATCTCTTCGCGTGCGCGATCGCCGTCGAGGTCTTCGGGGCCGACTTCCTCCCCGCGTACACGCAAGGGGACAATCGCAACGTCGTCGCCACGGACACGATGAAGAACTTCATCCTCCGGCAAGCGCTCGCCTATCCGGGCGCGACGCTTGAGGGGTTCCTTCTCTTCCTCGGCGAGCGATTCCTCGCGACCTACCCCGGCATGGAGCGCCTGCGGCTGACCGGCGATGAGCAGCCCTTCGATACGGTCCCCGTGCCGGACGCGACCAACGGCGCCTTCGACGACAGCGCCACTCTCTTCAGCCGGTCGCACAATGCGTCCGCGCACGCCACGCTCGACCTCGCGCGGGATGGCGGGGATGTCGTCGTGGCAGCGCACGAGTGCGGCTGTCGGGGGCTCCAACTGATTAAGCTCACCGGCAGTTCCTTCGCCCGATTCGCGCGCGACGAGTACACGACGCTGCCGGAGGTGGTGGATCGTCCGCTTTTCATCCACTGCGACATCGCGTGGCAGTACGCGGAGACCGCCGCGATGCTCGCGCCCGACCCGTTGGACTACATCGCCGCCGAGCAGGTGCGGGACTGCGCGCGGGTCGTCTTCCATCAGTTCGTCAGCAAATCCATCCAGCACCTCGTGCGCGAGATCGGCCTCCGGTTGCTGGAGCGGTTCCCGCAGATGGCGGCGGTCTCCTTCGCGGCACAGAACCGCCTGTGGGACACCGCCTTCGTCTCGGACGACGACCCGAACGTGAAGGTCTACACCGACCCGCGCCCGCCGTACGGGACGATCACGCTGACGCTGCGGCGAGAGCAGGGGAGTAACGAGTACTGAGTACTGAGTGAGGCGATGGCAAGGATGGATTGATGGAAGGTGTGTTGACGACACATGTGCTCGACACGGCGCGGGGGTGCCCCGCCGCCGGGGTTGGGATCGAGTTGTGGCGTCTCGACCCCGACGGTACGGGGCGAATGCTGCTGACAACGACGCGGACGAATGTGGAGGGGCGCACGGACGCGCCGCTGCTCGCGGGGAATGAGTTCGTCGCCGGGCACTATGAGATCGTCTTCATGGTGGCGGCGTACTTTGCGGCGACCGGGGCCGTGGAAATGTCTGTCCCGTTTCTCGACCGTGTGCCCGTGCGGTTCGGGGTCGCGGATGCGACCGCACACTATCATGTGCCGCTGCTCGTCTCCCCATGGTCGTACACGACGTATCGCGGCAGTTGAGCGTGCCGCGCTAGCGGAAGGTGAAACTCTCGACGAAGACGCGCGTCTGATCGATCACGGCGTCGAAATCCTGCGGGAGCGCGGCAATGAAGAGGCCGTACGCCGCGTCGCCCTTCTTGACGACGTAGACCGCGCCGTGGATCGTCACACCGCTGTCGCGACCGAGGAAGTCGAAGCGGCGCGCGGGTTGCCCGCCGATTGTCAGGCTCTGCGTCGCGCTCGGCACGGGTTGGTAGCCGGTGATGTTCTGCTGCACGCTGTCCATCGCCGCCGTCGTGTACTCATCGAGCGTGATGCCCGCCGCGTCCTCGCTGACAACGCGGAACGCGCCACGGGGCGACGAACCGGCCGCCTCCACCTCGACGGTGGGGTTGTTCGATGATTGAATTGTCCATCCCGGCGCAATCGTGAAGGTGAACCGCCCGCCCGGATCGGTGTAGGTGCTTCCAACCACGCCCGGCGGCGTCCCGGCGCGGGGCGTTGCGCGCGGGCCGGTCGTCCCCGATGTCCCGGCACTGCCCGCCGCGCGGGTGCCGCTCGTCGCCTGCCCACCGGGGCCAACGCCAATGACCGTCCCGCGCGGCGTCCCGGCGGCGGACGTGCCGCTGGCTGTCCTCGTCGCCGTCGGCGCTCCCGATCCGGCAGGGATGAGCGTCGCAAAACTAAAGCCGCGCCCGGCGCTGCTCGTCGTCCCGGAGGGCGACGCCGCACCTGATGCCGCACTGCTCTGCCGCCCCCCCGCGAATGCGGTCACGGTCGCCGCGTCGGCGGCGGCAGCCGTCCCCGCCGCGGTCGTCTTTTCGGCAGTGTTCGACGTGCCCCCGCCGCACGCGACGACGGACGCCGCCAGCACGAACCCCGTAATGAGAGAAGCAAATCGCCGTTGCATGCATCCTCGCATCCATCATGAAACCCGCGCCGCTCAGTGTACACGATGCGTCAATGTGCCACCGACGATGCGGGAATCTGAGGACGAAAACAGAGGGCGAAAACAAGAGAACCGCAGAGACGCAGAGAAAGAAGAGTGATCTTCTTTGCGTCCTTTGCGCCTTTGCGATCTCTGCGTCGATTCGGTTCGGTTGCCCCGTTAATTCGTGCTGTCAGCGGTTGGCGAGGCCTGCCTCGGTGTACTCGACGAGCGCGGCGAGCAGTGCATCACGCTCCGCGACGCCACCTGCTATCCGGCAGCCGCTCGCCTGCACATGCCCCCCGCCGCCGTAGCGCCGCGCGAAGGCCGCGACATCCACCGCCGGGGTGGTAGAGCGGAAACTGAGACGCCAGCCGTCCGGCTGCTGATAGAAGATCGCCGCCGCGCCAACGCCGCGCGTGCCGACGAGCCAGTTGATGACGCCCTCGCCTTCGTTCTCGTCCGCCCCCGTCTCCGCGAGCAGCGCGGGTGTCACTTCCGTCCAGAGGACGTGCCCCTCCCACCGCGCGCGGCTCAGGAGCGCCCCCCAGAGGGCAACCATCCCCGGCGTCTTGCGGCGGCGCAGGCCGTCCATCACCAGCGTGATGTCCGCGCCCGCATCGCAAAGGTCGGCGAGCATTCGGAACGTCGGCGCGCCGTTCCCCTCGACGCGCTGGAACGAGCCGCTGTCCGAGGTGATGCCGGTGAGGAGCAACGTCGCCAGGAGCGGCGTCATCGGCACGCCCCACTGCCCCGCGAGCCGGACGATGAGCGAGTCGGCGGCGATGACGCTCGTGTCGATGAACCGCGCGAGCGCCGGTTCCTCGCCGCGCGGTACATGGTGATCGACGATGATCGTCGGCACGCGCGCGAAGAGATCGCGGTGCGCCTCGTACAGCGGGCCGAAGCGGCTCACGTCGGGCACATCGGGTGCGATGATCAGATCAACATCATCGAGCGGCAGCGGCACGCCGGTGAAGATGCTCATCGTCTCCACACCGGGGATAAAATCGAGCATCGGCGGCAGGTGACCATCCGGGATGCAGGGGGTGATCTTCGCCGTCGGATTGGCGAAACGCATGATCGCCGCCATCGCGAGCGACGACGAGACGCCGTCCCCATCGGTGTTGACGTGCGTTGGGATGAGGACGTGCCGCGCGCCCGCCATCGCGTCCCACGCGCGCCGGAGGTCCGCCTCGGTCCAACGCGACGAAGGACTGAGGACTGAGGACTGAGGACTGAGTGAGAGAACACTGTCCGCTACCTGCTGTCCGCTGCCGACACCTTTTTCGCTTCTATCCATTCATTCCCCTCTCAGTCCTCAGTCCTCAGTCCTCAGTCCTTCTCTTGCGGGCGCGCGGGTTCGTCGTCTCGGCGGGCGGCGGCTCCGGCGGGGCGTCATCGTCGATTTTGGGCGGGTTGGCCTCGCGCAGCCGCTCGACCTCGCTGAGCGCGCGCATCACCGCCGCACCCGCTTCGAGCGATGCATCCGGGCGAAAGTCGAGTTCCGGCACGGAGCGGAAGGTAATGCGCGGTGCGAGCAGCCGCCGCAGATGGCTCGAATGCCGCCGGAGCACGGCGACCGCCGCGTCCCGCTCCCGCTCGCCGCCGAGCGTGCTGATGTAGACCTTGGCGTGGCGCAGGTCCGCGCTGGTCTCAACCTCCGTCACACTGACGAGGCCGAGGCGCAGTTCGTCCCGCTCCTCCCGGATGATGGTCGCGACCTCATTCCGCAGAAAGTCGTTCACCTGCTCGATCCGTCTGTTGGATTTCGCCATCTCCCCCTCCGGGGGAAGGACTAAGGACTAAGGACTGAGGACTAAGTGGAGACATTCCCTGCTTAGTCCTTAGTCCTTAGTCCTTAGTCCTTCCCCCGGAGGGGGAGATGGCGAAATCCAACAGACGGATCGAGCAGGTGAACGACTTCCTGCGGAATGAGGTCGCGACCATCATCCGGGAGGAGCGGGACG
>JBBSII010000195.1:0-7586 GCA_038232175.1 Thermomicrobiales bacterium | reverse complement strand
GCGTACCACCTCTTCGGCACGGACAATGTCGGGCGGGATGTCTATAGCCGGACGCTCTGGGGCGCGCGGGTCTCGCTCCAGGTCGGCTTCGGCACGGCGCTTGTGACGCTCCTGTTCGGGACGATCTTCGGTCTAATCGCGGGCTACTACCGGCGCATCGACACCACGCTGATGCGCGTGATGGACAGCATGATGGCCTTCCCCGGCATCATCCTCGCCATCGGCATCATGGCGGCGGTCGGGCCGAGCAAGTGGAATGTCATCGTCGCCCTCAGCGTCGTCTCGACGCCGAGGCTCGCCCGGCTGGTGCGCAGCGTCGTGCTTTCCATCCGTGAGACGCAGTTCGTCGAGGCGGCCATCGCGACGGGGATGGGCAGCGGGCGCATCATGTGGCGGCACATCCTGCCGAACTGCCTCTCGCCCCTGATCGTGCAGGCGACATTCATCTTCGCGGAGGCGGTGATCGGCGAGGCGACGCTCTCATTCCTCGGCGCGGGCATCCCGCCGGACATCCCGTCGTGGGGGATCATGCTCGGCGAGGCGCGCTCCTTCCTGCGGGACGCCCCGTGGACGATGCTCTTCCCCGGCGCGATCCTGACGCTTACCGTCCTCGCCCTCAACCTGCTGGGTGATGGCATCCGCGACATGCTCGACCCGCGCGTGCGGAAAATGTAGGGGAAGGTATTCCTCACCCCCCGGCCCCCTCTCCTTCGCCCTGAGAATACGGCCTCCGTCAGACCCGTGCGGCGATGGAGAGGGGCCGGGGGTGAGGAAGAAAGGAAGCGCCATGACCTATCGCATCGCCATCGGCGAAGTCGCGCACGAGACGAACACCTTCTGCCCGGAGCCGACGAGCACGGGGCCGTTCAAGGCGTATCAGTGGCTTCTCGGTGAAGAGATCGTGCGGGTTCACGGCGGCAACCGCACCTACGTCGGCGGGATGCTCGACAAGGCGGCGGAACTCGGCGTCACGCCCGTGCCCGCGTTCACGACGATGGCCTACCCCTCCGGCACGATCACCGCCGCCGCCTACGACGAAATCCTGCAAACGCTGCTCGATGCCATCGAGCGCGCGATGCCGGTGGATGCGATCTGTCTCTCGCTGCACGGCGCGGGCGTCGCGGAGGGCGTGGACGACCTCGAAGGCGCGATCCTCGCGGCGGTGCGGGGGCGCGTCGGGCCGGAGAAGCCCATCGCGGTCGCGCTCGACCTGCACGGCAACATCACCCCGGCGATGCTCGACTACGCGGACGGGCTGTTCGGCGTCAATTTCTACCCGCACACGGACAGTTACGAGCGCGGCGCGGAGAGCCTCCAATTCCTCTGCCGGTTGCTGCGGGGTGAGATCATGCCCGTGATGCACCTGGAGCAATTGCCGATGATGATCCCGACGTGCAGCACCGATCTCGAACCCGGCAAGCGGCTCAACAGCCTCTGCTGGGAGTGGGAGAAGCGGCCCGGCATGATCGACTGCACGATCTTCCACGGCTTCCCCTACACCGATGTCCCCGCCGTCGGCATGACTGTCCTGACGATCACGGACAACGACGCCGCGCTCGCGGCGGAGGCGGGCAAGGCGGTGGCGCAAGCGATCTGGGAGGCACGCGACGAATATCTGCCCGAAATCCTCGACCCGGCGCAGGCAATCGCCCGCGCGCTCGCGGTCGGCGCGGGGCCGGTCGTTATCAATGATACGTCGGACAACCCCGGCGGCGGCTCCCCCGGCGACAGTACCCACCTGCTGTGGGCAATGCTTGCGGCGAACCTCGACAACGCCTGCTACGCCTACATCTACGACCCTGAGACGGCGCGGCAGGCGCACGCGGCGGGCGCGAGCGCGACGATTGACGTGCGGCTCGGCGGGAAGACGGACGCGCTCCACGGCGCGCCGATCGTTGCGACGGCCTACGTCAAGTGCCTGACGGATGGGCGGTTCCGGCTGACAACGCCGATGGGGCGCGGCTTGCAGGTCGATCTCGGCCCGACGGCCCGCCTCCAGATCGGCGGCGTTGATGTGCTCGTCGCGTCGGTCCGTCAGCAGGTGCTGGACGACGAGATTTTCCTGCTCAACGGCATCGACGTGCGGCGGTATAAGATCGTCGCCGTGAAGTCGAGTTCCCATTTCCGCGCCGGGTATACCCACCTCGCGAAAGCGATCATCGCGGCGGACGCCCCCGGCGCGACGACGCTGCGCCTCGACTCCTTCCCGTACGCGCGCATCCGTCGCACAATGTGGCCGCTCGACGCATCCGAGATGCGAGGCGATTACAAGGAATACCTTTAGGTAGCGCAGGCAGGAAAGCCTGCGCTACCAATAGGAGTGATGCATGTGGATTGAATGGCGCGTCCGCTGGCGCGGCGATGATGTGACAGTCCGCTGGGAAGATGGGATGCTGACAAGCGACAACGCCGCGACTGCCGCATTCGGTCGCTTCATCGTCAGCAATGCCCCGACAACGGAACGCCCCGCCGAGGAACGCTTGGCCGACCCTGCCCTCGCCCGTCAGATCATGGCCGAGTTCGCTGATACTGTCATCGCGGAGCGAAGCGGGTAACGCCGGGTATCGTGGCTCGGTGCGCAAAGAACTGCCCGCCCGCCCGTGCACTCGCACGATCAAATCCGATTGACACCCCTCCGAACGCACCCCTATACTGCGCGTACGCCCGTAGGGGAATACTACCGTTTATGCATCTGACCACATGCGTGCACGCTTTGCAGGCAGGATGCGGGGAGACCGATACGTCGCCGTTCCGTTGTGTGGGGGTCGTTGTTGCCGAAGGAGGATCATCGTGTCGTACGACGCCAATCATCCGCTCGATCTGGTCGAGGCATTGCGAGGCGCGACGCCCGCGCAACGCCGCGAATTCTCGCGCCGCGCCGCGCTCCTCGGCATGTCGAGTTCGGCCGTCGCCGTGCTGCTCGCCGCGTGCGGCGGCTCCTCGGCCCCGACGAACACCCCCGCAGCCGCCGGGACGCAGGCGGCGCCGACCAAGGGCACGATCCCAACCGTCGCCGTGAACCAATCAACTGCGCCCGCCGCCAGTGGGGCCGCACCGACAACCGGCGGCGCGGCATCAACAACGGGCACGGCTCCGGCAGCGAGCGCAGCCACGGGCGGCAGCCCGACGACGAGCGCCGCATCCTCATCCGGCAAGAAGCCGAAGCGAGGCGGCACCTTCGTCACGATGGGCCATCAAGATGTCCCGTATCTCAGCCCGGACGATGCGGGCCCGACCGTCTGGTACGTCCTCACCTACAATGTCCACGAACCGCTCCTCAAGGTGGACGAGAATTTCAAACTCGTCCCCGTCCTCGCCGACAGTTATCAGGTCTCGTCGGACGGTAAGACGTGGACGTTCAAACTGCGCAAGGGCGTCAAGTTCCACGACGGGATGCCGTTCACCTCGGCGGACGTTAAGTATTACTACGACTGGATCCGCGACCCGAAGAACGCCGCGATCAATCAATCGAACTTCAAGGATGTCGCGAGTGTCGACGCGCCGGACGCTGCCACCGTCGTCGTCACCCTCTCGCGGGTCTTTGTTCCCTTCGGGGCACTGAGCGCGACGATCGGCATCCCGGCCAAGCATGTGCACGAGAAGGGCGGCGAGACGGCGTACAAGAAGGGGACACCGGTCGGCACCGGGCCGTACAAACTGATGGAACTCAAATTGGGGGACCACGTCACGCTGCAGGCGTTCGACGATTATTGGGACGGTCGCCCGTACATCGACTTCTGGCGCGAGAACATCGTGCCGGAAACCTCCGTACGCGCCATCGCCCTCCGCACCGGCGACGCGGACTCCTCCACCTGGCCGCTTGCGCCGGAGGACACGCTGAACTTCATCAAGGACCCGAAGTTCCAAACCTTCCGCGCGCCGGGCACGGCCGTCAATCACTTCCCGCTCAACACCACGCGCCCGCTGCTCTCCGACAAGCGCGTGCGGCAGGCAATGTTGTACGCGATGGACCGCGACGCGATGGTGAAGGACCTCCTCAAGGGGCTCGCGGTCAAGGCGACGAGCAATCTCTCGCCCGCACTCGAGTTCTACTACGAGCCGAACACCACGCAGTATCCGCGCGATCTCGGCAAGGCGAAGGCGCTCCTCAAGGATGCGGGCTGGACACCGGGGCCGGACGGCATCCTCGCCAACGCGCAGGGGCAGAAACTCTCCGTCGTCTGCACCGTCTTCAGTGGCGATTCCCTGCGGAAGAGCGAGGCGGAAATCGCGCAGCGCAACTTCAAAGAAGTCGGCATCGACATGCAACTGAAAGAGCTGGAGACGACCGCCGCGCTCAACGCCGAGCGGGCGGGCGACTACGATATCGGCCTGTTCAACTGGACCTACGGCGGCTTCCAGGGCGATCCGGATGCGCCGGCGCTCTACAAGGGCAACACGAATGCCTGGTCGCGTTGGGACAACCCGGATGCCCAGAAGTTGCTCGAGGCGGGCGCGGCGGAACTCGACTCCGAGAAGCGCAAGAAGATCTACAGCGACCTGCAGAAGCTCGTCTCCGTGGAGGTTCCCTTCCTCTACGTGATGTACTGGGAGACCGCGCTCTTCTTCAACAAGCGCATCAAGGGCATGCCAGACAAGGCGACCAACCCCTACTGGCTCTACCAAAACTTCCACAAGTACTGGATCGAGGAAGCGTAGGACGAGTGCTGAGTGCTGAGTGCTGAGTATCTGTTCCCCCTCTCCTTTACTTCCAAGCAAAGGAGAGGGGGCCGGGGGGTGAGGTTTCCCAATGGCCCGATACATCATCGTGCGCATCCTGCAAGGGATCGTCGTCGTCTGGATCGTGACGCTGATGGTCTTCACGATCCTCCATCTCACGCCCGGCGACCCTGTAGACCTGATCGTCGGCGAGGCGAATGTGACGCATGAGCAGCGCGAGGCGATCCGCCACTTCTGGGGACTGGACCGGCCGATCTACGTGCAGTACTTCACCTGGCTGAAGAACATCGTGCATGGCGACTTCGGCGAGTCCGTCGCCTTCGGCGGGCGACCCGTGACGGATTTGCTGCGCGCCGCCGCGCCGAACACACTCAAGCTCAATGCCCTCGCGCTCTTCTTCTCGCTTGTCGTCGCCATCCCGGTCGGCGTCTTCGCAGCGGTGAAGCGATACACGCTCTTCGACGGCACTGCGACGATCTTCTCGACCCTCGGCATCTCGATCCCGAACTTCTGGCTCGGGCTGATGTTGATTATCCTTTTCTCGCTCAAGCTCGGTTGGCTGCCGCCCTTCGGGAGCGCAGGCTGGAAGGCGTATATCCTGCCCGTCTTTGTCCTCGCGACGGAGCAGATGGCGCTGATCGCGCGACTGACACGCGCGACGACGCTGGAGGTGATGAATCAGGAGTACGTCGCCACGGCGCGGGCGAAGGGGCTGAGCGAGCGCGTCGTCATGATGCGCCATATCGTGCGCAATGCGCTCTTGCCGATTATCACCGTCGTCGGCTTCCGGGTCGGCGTGCTGCTCAGTGGCACGATCGTCATCGAGACGGTCTTCGCGTGGCCGGGGATCGGGCGGCTCCTCTTCCAGGCCATTAGTCGGCGGGACTACCTCGTCGTCCAGTCGATCGTCACCATCGGCGCGGCGATCGTCATCCTGGCGACGCTCCTGACGGACATCATTTATGCATACGTCGATCCTCGGATCCGCTATCGCTAGGAGGATGGGTTGTCGAGCGAATCTGTCGCCTCTCCCCGGGCCATCGCGCCGGTGCAGGCGGCCTTCCGGCGGCAGGGCGAGTGGAGGCGCGCATGGCGGCGGTTCATCCGCTTCAAGCCGGCCGTCGCGGGCCTCGTGATGATCGGGGGCATCGCGCTCCTGGCGATTCTTTCGCCCATCTTCGCGCCGTACGACCCGTACGCGATCGACACGACCGTGCGCGGCGCCCCGCCCTCGCTCGCCCACCCGTTCGGCATCGACGAGGTCGGGCGGGACATGCTGAGCCGCGTGATCTACGGCTCGCGCGTTGCGATGATCGTCGGCCTCTCCGCGACAGGGATCTCGCTCGTCATCGGCGCGCTCGTCGGGGCGGCGGCCGGCTACTTCGGCGGCTTCGTGGACGCGCTTCTGTCGCGGATCGTGGACGCGCTGATCGCCTTCCCACTCCTCGTCCTGCTGATCGCGATGGCGGCGGCGGTCGGGCCGAGCCTGCGGAACGTCGTCATTATCATCGGGGTGACGGTCTGGGGGCAGTACGCGCGCGTCGTGCGAGCGGACGTGCTCAGCCTGCGGGAGCGCGAGTTCGTCACGGCGGCGCGGACGGTCGGGGCATCGGACGCCCGTATCATCGTCCGGCATATCCTCCCCAACGTGCTCGGTCCGCTCATTGTGCTGGCGAGCCTTTCCGTAGCGGGAATTATTCTGCTCGAATCGGCCCTCAGTTTCCTCGGCCTCGGCACGCAACCGCCGACGCCATCGTGGGGATCGATGCTCGCTGCCGGGCGCACGTACATCCTCACCTATCCGCACATCGCGCTCTTTCCGGGCCTGGCAATCGTCGTCACCGTCCTCGGCTTCAACCTCCTGGGCGACGGGCTGCGTGACGCATTGGATCCGCGTGGGAGCCGAGGATAGCCGCTCGCTACGTTCGGAGGAGAATATGGCAAGGCAAATGCGACTGACCGCCACGGGCGATGCCCTGATTACCCGGCGGATGCCCTTGTACGACGATCCGGCATTCATGGGCATGGTCGAGTTGATCCGCAACTGCGATGTGGCGTTCACGAATACGGAAGTGACGCTCTCGCGGTTTCGGGGTTGGCCGGTTGTGGAGAGCGGCGGAATGGCGCTTTCCGTCGATCCGAAGTGCGCGCACGACCTGCGCCAACTCGGCTTCAACTGCACCGCGTTCGCGAATAATCACACATTGAATTTCGGTGAGGAAGGCGTGCTTCGTACCCTCGACGCGCTGCGGGAGGCTGATCTCGTCTGCGCCGGGGCGGGCGCGAACTTGGGCGAGGCGCGGTTGCCCGCGTACCTCGATACCGTCAACGGGCGTGTCGGATTGATCGGCTGCGCCTCGTCGTTCGCGAAGGGGCAGAGTGCGGGGGGCCAGAGCGCGATCCTGCCGGGACGACCGGGGCTTAATCCGCTCCGGGTGAAGCACACGATCATGGTCGATGCACGGGCGATGCAGGAAATCAAGCGGATCGCCGACGCGACCGGTATCGAGGGATATCGGCAGTTCGGGGACTGGATGAACTTCTATCCGCCGACGACGAAGGAAGGTGAGTATTCCTTCCTCAATCAGGCATATGCCGCGACCGATGGTGAGATGCGCGTCCGCAGTGAGGCGAACGAGCGGGACATGGAGGAAATCGCGCGCTGGACGGCGGAGGCGAAGCGACAGGCCGGATTCGCGATGGTCTCGATCCACGCGCACGAACAGGGACGCGAGCGATGGGAACCGGCGGACTTCCTGCCCACTTTCGCCCATACCGTGATCGACGCGGGCGCGGACATCATGGTCGGGCACGGGCCGCACCTGCTGCGCGGGTTGGAGTTCTACAAAGGCAAGCCGATCTTCTATTCGCTCGGCAACTTCATCTTCGAGTACGAGACGATTGAG
>JBBSII010000194.1:0-7646 GCA_038232175.1 Thermomicrobiales bacterium | reverse complement strand
GCTGGAGCCGTGGATGCTGCTGGGGCGGCTATTGGCGGGCGTGGAGCGCTCTGCCCCCGCCATCCGCCTTGCAGCGGCTGCTTGAGTGGCTCTGGGATGGACACCCGATTGACTGCTATGCCCACTGACAACAAACTACGGCTAATCCTACAAATCTTCTCAACGTTCCCCCCCTTCTGGGGGCAGGCGGTGAGCCTACGGCACCCGCCCGATGGCGAGGATATTCGCCTCGCAATTGTAGGCATCCGGGCTGTTGAGCGGGTTGTCCGCCCCGTCCGGGTCGCTCAGCGTGCGCCACGCCGCCTGATCTGCCTCGGAGAGATCCGGCAACGCCGCTGCCGACTGCGCGAACAGCCGATAGGCCCACTTGATCCCTGCCTCCATATCGGCGTCGAACGGGGCGAAACGCTCAATCGGCACCAGCCGCTGCCGGACATCCACCAATCCCGCCCGCTTGAGCCATTGATAGGTCGCGCGGGCGCGCATCCCGTGCGCCCCGTGGGCTGATGCCCGCGCCTGTGCATCGCGAAACCGCGTGACCAGGAGCGGATCGCCGGGCAACAGGCAGTGGGCCGCAGGGTCGGACTCCTTCACGGCGATCAATCCACCGGGGCGCACCACGCGCCGCATCTCCGCCACTGCCTGCGCCATCTCCGCATCCGTGACGTACATTAGCGTGTTGGCGCACCAGACCGCGTCGAATGTATCGTCCGGGTACGGCAGGGCGGTGACTGTCCCGACACGCACCTCCACTGGGCAGGATAGTTGCCACGCCCGCGCCCGCGCCTCGGCAAGCGCCGCATTCTCCGGGGCGAGGTCGATGGCGGCGATGCTCCCGCCGGGGCCGACGAGATCGGCGATGATCGGCAGGAAGCCGCCGGGGCCGCAACCCGCGTCGAGGACATGCCACCCCGGCTGGATGCCGACCGAGCGGCACATCGCCTCATACTCGGCGCGAGCCATCGCGAAATGAGCATCGAGACCGGCGCTGGCCGTCATCGGCTGCCCAGTGGATGACGCCGACAATTGGCTGTCCAGCGACGAAACGTTGGTGACACCCTGCACCTCTGCCATGTCTCTTCCCCCTTTGCTGCTCGCGCAATCGGTGCCCGATCGCAATGAAGCGCGTGGTTAGCCGCGCAGGTCGTAGTCCGGCGGATGCTGCACGAATCCGGTAGCGGGCCGTGTTCTCGTCTCCCGCGCCGGTGTGCGGCGATCCGGGCGCGGAATTTCCCGACACGTAAGGATATGGCCGGGCGCGCGGAGGTACGCGACCTCCCGGCAGAGGGATTCCGCTCCCATCGCGATCGCCTCGTACTCGCTCCACCGCACCCGGCCGCAGACCGTCTCCGTGGCGGGATTGACGGACCACTCCGTCGCCTGCACACCGGCAAGGTGGGCGCAGGCGGCGGCGCACTCGTCGCACAGGATTTGCTGCTCGTCCATGGATAATCCCTCCGTTCGGATGGTGATGATCTGGATGTCCACCGCTGCTACCCCCGGCCTTTGTGGCATCGCTGCCACCCGGTTCCCGATACACTCGCAGTCTATGTCCCGGCACACCCCCGCGCATCGTGTAAATGACGCAATCGTCGCCGCGATGGCCGGGGAGGGTGAGTAGGTCGATTGACCTACCGGCGCGGAGGCGGGCTGTTGGGTACCGCGCGGATGGCGGGATTCTCCAGAAGGTGCTGCTCAACGGCGAAGCGGGTGGCAGCGGCGCGGGTGGCAACGCCGAGCTTGTTGTAGATCGAGGAGAGGTGCTGCCCGACCGTCCGGGGCGACACGAAGAGCCGCGCGGCGACCTGCGGGTTGGTGAGGCCCTGGGCGACGAGGCGGAGGACCTCGACCTCGCGGGCGGAGAGACCGGCGGGGTACGCGGGTGCGGTCGCTCGCACCGCATCCAGCGTCGCCGCGAGCGCGTCAGCGCGGGCAAGCGTCGGCTTGGCGTCGAGCGGGGTGCAGATGGCGCGCACCTCATCGAGAAGCGTCCACGCTTCCGCTGGCGCGTCCGTGGCCAGATGAAATTGTGCCGCCGCGAGCACGGTGAGCGCACGCTCGAAGGGGGCGGCACAGGCATCGGCGAGGGCGAGCGATGCGTCCAAGTGATGGGCCGCCTCCTCGTACCGGCCCGCCTCGGTGTCGAGTTCACCCAGCAGGCGGTGAGCGGTGATGAGCGCGAGTGGTTGGCGGGGTTCGGTCGCATGGATAAGGGCGCGCTCGGCGTGCGCGTGGGCTTGCTCGCGGTCGACGGATTGCCGATAATACCGCGACCAGAGCGCATGACCCTCGGAGAGACCAAGTGTCGCGCCCGCCCAAACGAGCCAGCGGTCGTGCGCCTCCAGCCACTCCCTCACCGCGACGGGATCGCCCGCGTCCAGCGCGAGCGCCGCCGCGAGACCGATGATCGACAGGCCGGGCTGCCACCACTCCAGCGAGCCGGGGGCTGTCTGCGCGCCGGACGGCAGCAGAGCGCGGATGTGTGCCCACGCCTCCTCCGGCGCGCCCTGCGCGCATGCGATCTCCGCGAGCAGGGCAACGGCGATTCCACACCACCCTTGCTGGTCCGGCACATAGAGCGCGGCCTCCGCCTCTTCCTTCGCCTCCGCCCACCGGCCCGCCAGCGCATGGACCGGCAGATGCCCGATGCGGTCGTATCGCGCGGCGATCATGCTCGCCAACCGGCGCGCCGTCGTCGCTTCCTCCGCCAGCCGCTCGTGATCGTCCGGTCGGTCGGTGTGGTAGTGCAGGTGCATCCACAGCAGATGGAGGGTGACCACGGAGCCGAGCGTGGAGTAGTTACCCTGCTGGCGAAAGCGGTTGCAGGCACGCTCGAACGCCGCGTCCGATGCGGCGGGCCGACCCGCGAGCGCATAGGCAGTGCTCAGTCCGGCGTCGCGCGCCCCGTAGTGCGCCCAGCTTAACTCCCCCAGCGGCGTGCGGCGCGGCTCCCCCTCCCGCATCGCCTCGCCCATCGCGATCGCCTCGGCGATGCGCCCGCTCGTCGCGAGCAAGCAGACGAGGAAGCCGCGCGGATTGCTGGCGACGGGCAGGCCGTGTTCGTCGGGGCCGATATCCAGCCGTGCCTGCTCCTCCGGCGACAGCGCTTCGAGCGCGTCCGCCCCGGCGGTCATCTCGGGGATGCCCGCGAGCGGCCCCGTGGTGTAGGTGAGGCAGAGGCCCCGCGTGTAGCGGGCGGCGGCGGCGAGCGCGCGATCCCCGATGGCTGCGGCAATGCGGAGCGCCGTGTCGAAATGGGGAATGCTCTGATCCGGCGTGCCGGCGCGACGGAGGCTGCCGATGCGATAGTGCAGCCAGCCCCGCTGCGCCATCTCCCCGCCGCTCTCGCCGACGAGTGCGAGCGCGGCTTCGTAGCGCTCGATGGCGGTCAGCCATGCGTAGGCGAGTTGTGCCCGCTCCCCCGCCCGGATCAGCCACATGACCGCGCGGCGGTCGCTCGCCCGCTGGAAGTGCGCCGCCACCGCGTCCACATCGGGCTGCGGCGCGGCGGCGAGCAGTTCCGCGATGTCTCGGTGCATCAGCCGCCGCCGAGCCGGGGAGATGCCGTCATACAGCGCCTCGCGGATCAGCGCGTGCGCGAACCGCACCTGCAACCCGTCCGGGGCCTCGATGAGCAGGTGTGCCTCGCACGCTGCCTCGATGGCGGCGAGGAGCGATTCGTCGTCCGTCTCCGCGAACGGCCCCAAGACCACCAGCGGCGCCTCCTGCCCGATGACCGCCGCGAGCGCGAGCACGCGCTGGCTCTCCGCGTCCAGTCGCGCAACGCGCCGGTCGATCACTTGGCGGAGCAGGGGCGGGAGGGCGGCGTGTTGGAGATCATCCAGCCACCATGCCTCGCCCTCCCGCCGCAGCGTGCCGGACTCCGCGAGGGAGCGCAGCAACTCGCCGGTGAAGAGCGCGTTCCCCTCCGCGCGGCTCTGGAGATAGCGGACGAGCCGCTCCAGATCGGGGCCGGGGAGGTGGTACTGCCTCACACAAAGGCTGCGCACAGCATGGTCATCGAGGGGGCGGAGATCGACGCGCCCCGCGTGGGACTCGCGGACCAACTGCGGCAGCAGCGCGTAGAGCGGGTGGCGGCGCGGCACTTCGTCCGCGCGATAGGTGGCGAGGACGAGCAGGGGCAGCGCGGACGCGGAGCGCGCGAGGACGCGCAAGAGATCGAGGCTCGCCGGGTCCGCCCAGTGAATGTCGTCGAGCAGGAGCACGACCGCGCGCCGTGCCGGCATGGCAGAGAGGAAATCGAGCGTCTGCTGGAAGAGCGCTCCTTGGCTCGCCACTTCCCCGACCGCCCCGCGTCGCGCGAAGGCGGCGGGGAGGGCCGGAGAATCGTCGCCTGACGTATACCGCCCGAAGAGTTCGACCCACGGCCCATACGGCGGTGTCTCGGTCAGGTCGTAGCATCGCCCGACGAGGACGAGCGCGCCCTGCCCGGTTGCTTCTCGGCAGATGGTCTCGGCCAGCGCCGTCTTGCCGACGCCCGCCTCGCCGCCGAGGAGCACGAGACTGCCATGATTGGCGATAGCAGCGGCCAGATGATCGCGTAGCACGTCCTGCTCACGGTCGCGCCCGACGAGCAGCGGCGTGGTGCCGGGGAAGGATGAGTGGTCTACAGGGATGATCATAGCGCACCTCCCTCGTCGCGAGCGAAGATGCGCCAGTATAGCATCAGGACTATCCCGTCAACGGCATTCACTTCGGACGCGCGACGCCCAAACGACCAGAATGCTGCTCAAACGTGCAACCAGCGTGGCAGAACGACCAAGGCATATCTGACGAATCCCATTATCTCTGGGGTTCGAGTTGGATCACCGTCTCACCGCGATTGTCGCTCTGCAGGGCGTGCCCGAGTTCTTCGAGCGTCCGCATCCAGCCACTATTCGCGGTCTCGAAGGCGTCGGCCTGCGCCTTGCTCTCCCAGACGATAATCGCCGTGTTGATGCCGTTCGCCTCATCGGCGACGAGGTAGAAGCCGGTGAAACCGGGGGCTGCTTGCAGCTTGGGGAAGAATTCGCTCTGCCCGCGCTGCATGGTCTCCTGGATCGTCTCGGGATTGACCTTTCGACGCTCGACGATGGTGTACATCGGGTGCTCCCTTCCGTATTGAACAACGTTCCGACTCATGGCTGACTCGCTCCAGTAGATCACAGGGCCGTGAGGAATACTACGTTGAATCGGTGAAAGGCTTGCGACGATTCGTCAGACACGCCCCCGTAGCGGGCAAGGCTCACGCATGGAGCGACGGCCGCCGCGCGGCCACGAGTTGTTCGAGCAGTTCCACTCCGCGCTCCGGACCAGGGAGCGCTTCGATCTCCGCCTGTACTTCGCGTGCCCGCTGCCGGTAGCGGGGGTCATCCAGCACCGCTAGCACGGCGGCGCGAATCGCTTCCGGGGTGCGCTGGTCCGCCTCCAGGACGATGGCGGCGCCCAACGCGGCGGCGCGGCGGGCGTTGACCGGTTGGTCGGCACCCATGGGCAAGATCACTAACGGGACGCCGCAGGCGAGTGCGCCGAGCACGGAGCTGAATCCGCCGTGGGTAACAACGACGGCGCAGTGCGGGAGCAGGAGCGCTTGGGAGATGTATTGTATGAGGTGAACGTTTGCCGGTTGCGGCGCAAACTGCGCCGGGTCGAGCCGCCGTCCGATCGTCGCGATGAGGTTCACATCCAGCTCCCGTACCCCCGCGATGCAGGTCTCGAAGAAGCCGGTGCGATCGCCACCGGTGCCGCCCGTCAGGTAGATCGTCGGGCGGTCGGGCAAGGTGGCCAGCCAAGCGGGTGCCTGCTCGGCGGGTAGGGGATCGAGGAGCAGCGGGCGGAGGGCATGCGCCGTCGCCGGTAGCGGCGCGGCCGGATCCTGGAACGATGGCGGCACGAACGAGAGGTGGAGGTGGGCGAAGAGCCGCGCCGAGACATCGTCCGCTGGCTGGCCCGCCCGGTCCAGGATGCGGGCGAGCGAGGCGGCGACGGGCCCGGCGTACTCCAAAGAGAACGCGAAGAGCGCGACCTCGACCGACGCATGCGGCAGGCCGAGCGTCTCCGCCGCCAGCCAGCCGCCAAACTCGTTCGTCTCCCGCACGATGACGTCCGGCGACCAGGCCCCGGCGATGGCGAAAAGGTCCGGGAGGGCCTGCTCGGCCACGTCGCCCGCGAAGATCCTGGACATGACGAAGGTGTTGAAGTGCTCTTTCGGGAGGACGCGGAGTTCCGGCCAACGCTCGTCCCATTTCCCGCTGCCGATCGCCCAGTCGAGGCCCATCGGGAAGGCCCGCAAGCCGCGCGCCTCCACCTTCGGGCAGAAGGATGGCGCGCAGGCCACGGCCACCTCGTGCCCCGCCGCAGTCAGGGCGTGTGCGAGCGGGACGAGCGGATTCAGGTGCCCCTCGCCCGGCATGGTCGTGAACAGGACGCGCATCTCGGTTCTCCCCTTCTATCACGTTGTCGCGCAAGCATAACGGATGCGTCGGAGGGGACGCATCGCGCAAATGGATGATTTCCGCGCGCCATCCATGATCCCACAGATCAGCCAAAAGGGTGATCGGGAAATGAACGGGGCGTGCCCGGAGGATCGGAACGCTACGCGAGGCGGTGGCGGAGGGCGAAAACGGCTGCGGCGGCGCGGTTCTCTCATCCCGTCTTGTCGAAGATATGCACGACGTGGCTGCGCGCCGTGTGCACGCTCACACCGAGCACGTCGGCGATCTCGCGATTGGTGTGGCCTCCGGCGATCAGTCGCAAGACTTCCACTTCTCGCGTGGTCAGGCTAGTCGGGGACGCGGGTCCCGGCGCTGCATCGGCAGCGAGGCGTGCGGCCACGGCATCTGCGCGCGCGAGGGCAGGCGCCGCGCCGAGGGTCATGAGGATCGCGTGCGCTTCGTCCAATGCTGCGGACGCCTGCGTGGGCTGCGCGCACGCCATACGGAGCTCCGCCTGCGCGAGGAGTGTCAGGGCGCGCTCGTAGGGGACGGCACAGGCGTCGGTGAGCGCGAGGGCGGCATCGAGATGCCCCTCGGCTTGGTCGAGGCGTCCGGCCTCTGTGGCGAGTGCGCCGAGCGTACGCCAGGCGGCGAGGAGGGCGAGCGGCTGGCGGGGTTGCTCCGCGAGCGTGCGGGCCACGGTGGCATGACGGACGGCGCGCGGCAGGTCGCCGGTGGCACGGCAGTAGGTCGCCCAGCCGATCTGTCCCTCCGCACGACCGGGAACCGAGCCGCTCCATTGCAGGAAGCGGTCATGCGCGTCGAGCCAGACGCGGGCGGTGGGAAGGTCGTGCGCGTCGAGCGCGAGCATGGCGGCCAGCCGTTGGTAGGCGAGCAGTGTATTGATCGCGCCATCTCCCGGTTCGGTCGCCGGCCCGGCGGGGAGAACTTCGCGCACCAGTCGCCACGCCGTTGCTGTATCGCCACTGGCGTATGCCAGGGCGCCAAGCGCCGCGTAGTGGAAGAAACGGATCGGCGGCGCGAGTGGCCCCCGCTCTACCAGCGCGCGCATCTCGTCCCAGCGACCTTCGCAATAAGAGAGCGGGAAGCTTGCGAAGAGCACAAAATGATCGTCCGCGATCGTTCCGGGAGCTTTCGACCATACCGCTTGTGTCGCCGCGACGAGTCGCCGCCGTTCGGCCACGTCGTCCG
>JBBSII010000193.1:0-7679 GCA_038232175.1 Thermomicrobiales bacterium | reverse complement strand
GTGAGCGCGCCAATCGACAGGGTATGGTTGATGACGCTGGTCCCGCCGACGACGAGGACGATCACCGTCGCGAGGCCGCTGACCATCTCGACACTGGGCGCGAGCACCGAGTTGAGGCGAATCGAGTGCGTCGTCACATCGTAGACCCGGTGGTTCAGGCGCTCGAAGCGGTCGAAGTTCTCCCGCTCGCGCCGGAACGACTGGATGACGCGCATCCCGCTGATATTCTCCGCCGAGTACCCCGTCAGGCGGCTCGTGGCGGCGCGAACGGCGCGGTAGACGCGGATCGCGAACCGCCGCCAGATCATCACGATGCCGATCATGATCGGCAGCACGACGTACGAGAGCAGCGCGAGTTCCACATTGATCGTCAGCATGGCGAAGACGATGCCGACGAGGATGAGCAGGTCCGCGAACAGGCCGATGATGCCGTCCGTCAGCAAGTCCTGGAGGACGGAGACATCATTCTGGATGCGCGAGATGAGCCGCCCGACGCCCATGCGGTCGAATGTCTTGAAGCCGAGAATCTGGATGTGCCGGAAGAGTGTGTACCGCAGGTCGAAGATCACGCGGTTGCCGACGCGGGTGGTCGTGTACCCCTGCGTCCAGCGCGCCCCGAAGACGAGGAGCACGCACGCGAGGAACGCCCCGACTGCGATGCCCAGCGTGCGCGTGCTTGCCCGCGCGATGCCCTGGTCAATCGCGACGCCAAGCAACCGGGGCAGGGCGAGTTCGCCGAGTGTCTGAAAGGTGATCGCGGCGAGGGCGATGGCGCACGACGCGCGGTACGGCTTGAGGAAGGCCAGCAGGCGGCGCGCACTCTCCTTATTCAGCCCACGCCCGAGGTCGTTCTCGCGATCATCGAGCGAGAGGTACGGCGGCGCGCCCGGCTTCGCGCCGTTCGTTGCGGGAGCGGCGACGGGGGCCGCGCCAATGGCGACTTTGCTCATGCATCACTCCCCGGCATCGCCCCGATCTCCGCCACTACATCGGGAACGTGCGCACCACCATCAATGGGTGCGCCGCTGCTCTGCGTCTGCACATCGTGGATGCGGCGGTACGCACCGTCGCGCGCGAGCAGTGCGGCGTGCGTGCCCCGCTCCACAATCTCGCCGTCCGCCAGCACGCAGATCTGGTCCGCGCCCCGGACGCTGCTCAGCCGTTGCGCGATGATGAAGGTCGTGCGCCCCTTCATGAGGACAGCGAGCGCCCGCTGAATCTCATACTCCGTCTCCATATCGACGCTACTCGTCGCGTCGTCCAGCACGAGGATGCGCGGGTTGAGGAGGAGGGCGCGCGCGATGGCGAGTCGCTGCTTCTGGCCGCCGGAGAGATTCACGCCCCGCTCGCCGAGGAGCGTGTCGTACCCCTCCGGCATCCGCGCGATGAAGTTGTGCGCCTGTGCGGCTTTGGCGGCGGCGATCACATCGTCCAGCGACGCATCGGGCCGCCCGTACGCAATGTTCTCCCGGATCGAGTCGGAGAAGAGGAATGTCTCCTGCAGGACGAACCCGACATTGGCGCGGAGCAGCGGCAAATCCCACTGGCGCACATCGACGTCATCGACTCGCACCGTGCCGCTGTTCGCGTCGTAGAAGCGGGCGAGCAACTGGATGATGCTCGTTTTGCCACTGCCCGTCGCGCCGACGAGACCGACGACCGAACCCGGCGGCGCGTCGATGGAGATGCCGCGCAGCACCTCCCGGCTTTCGCGCGTGTAGGCGAAGCGCACCGCGTCAAGCGTGACATGGCCGCGCACCGCAGCGGGGTAGTAGGCCTCCGGCGGGCTGACGATGCGCGGTCGCCGCTCCAGTATCTCGTAGACGCGCTCGGTGCTCGCGAAGGCGAGGGCGATGTTGTTGACGATGGAGCCGATCTGCCGGATCGGGTCGGTTAGTTGCGTCAGATAGAGATAGAAGGCGAGCAGCGTGCCAATTTGCAGGTGGCCATGGATCACCTGCAACCCGCCGACACCGATCACCGCCGCCGTGCCGATGCCGGTAATCATCGGCAGGTTCGCGTTCGCGAGCACCGAGAGTTTCGCGGCATCCATCTGCCGGTCGAAGAGCGCGGTGCCCGCCCCGGCGAACTTCGCGGACTCGAAGTTCTCCCTGCCGAACGCGCGGACCAGCCGCATCCCCGCGAGGTTCTCCTGCACCACGTTGACCACCTGCCCGAACTGCTGCTGCGCGCGCAGGTAGCGTGGCCGGACGCGCCCGCCGAAGATGAGCGTGACGGCGAGCAGGATCGGCACGATCACGAGCGCGAGCAGCGCGAGTTGCCAGTTGAGGGTGAACATGATAACCGCGCTGCCCGTCACCAGCACCGTTGTTTGCAGCAGCACGCGGAAGGCGGGCGAATAGAAGCGGCGGATGTTGCGGATGTCCTCCGTGAGCCGTGAGAGCAATTGCCCGGTCTGCGCCGTGTCGTAGAACGAGAATGAGAGCGCTTCGAGGTGGCGAAAGAGCCGGTTGCGGAGATCGTACGAGACGTGCTCGCCGATCCACTGCGTCGTCACGGAGCGGAGGTAGGTCGTGATCGCGGAGAGGATGGCGACGGCCATGATCGCGATCGCGGTGACGATGAGCATCCGGTGATCGCCCGACGCGATGCCGCCGTTGATGAGGGAGCGGATCAGCAGTGGTTGCAGGAGCGAGAAGCCGACACTCGTGAGGATGCTGAACACCGCAAGGATCGCGAGGAGGGGAGTGTCCCACGCATGGCGCACGAGGCGTCGCACCAGGTAGCGTACGCTGTGCTGATTGAGCATTACCCCTCCCCGTGGCCCGCGACGTGGGATGCATCCCATGCCGCCAGCAGCAGAAATTTCACTGAGCGATAATGGGCGACGAACCATTCGTTGTCAATCGCATCACAATCGTGGGGGGTGGCCCTAACCCCCGGCCTCCTTCCCCACGGGGGAAGGGGGAGGAGAAGACTTCACTCTTTTGAGGTGACCCTTTGCAAAATCAAAGGCGAAAAACTTGCTACGATTGATAAAGAAGACTGAACGCCGCATCGCAGGATCACGGGAGGATTATGCATGGATTTTTCATGGAGCGCGCGGAACGAGGAACTGCGGAGTCTGACGCGGCGGATTACGGAGGAAGTCGTGGCGCCGCGCGCCGCTGAGATCGACGCAGCAGGCGAGTATCCGCACGACATCTTCGACACGTTTAAGGAGGCGGGACTGCTCGGCCTGAGCATCGACCCGCAGTACGGCGGCACCGGCGACGGCACGCTCGGCCTCGCCATCGCGGTGGAGGAGGTGGCGCGGGCCTGCTGCAACTCCGGCCTGCTCCTGCTGATGGCGCGATTGAGCACCGTCCATATCGCCATTGCCGGCACGGAGGAGCAGAAGCGACGCTATCTCGGCGGCGTCGCGCGGGGCGAGATGAAGGGTGCGTTCGCCCTCACCGAGCCGGAGGTCGGCTCCGACTCCGGGCACATCGGCACAGCGGCGGCGCGGGACGGCGATGCGTACATCCTCAACGGCACGAAGCGGTGGGCGGGGCAGGCGACCGTCGCGGATTACGTCATCGTCGCGGCGCGGACCGGCGAGGGGAGCCGCGACATTGGCGTCTTCATCGTGCCGACGGACAATCCCGGCTTCCGCATCGTCCGCACGATGCCGAAAATGGGCGTCAACGCCGTGCCCGTCGTGGAGATCGCGCTCGAAGAATGTCGAATTCCCGTGGGGAACCGCGTCGGGCCGGAGCAGGGCGGGTTCCGTGTTCTCCTGCAAGGGTTGAGCCTCGTGCGGCCCATCGTCGCGGCGCGCGGGCTGGGGCTGGCGGCGGGTATCCTCCAGTATGCGACGGTGTACGCTCGCGCGCGGCGCTCAATGGGGAAGCCGATCATCGAGCACCAGGCGGTCAGTTTCAAACTGGCCGAGCGGGCGATGGAACTCGAGGCGGCGCGGCTCTTGACCCATCGTGCGGCGTGGCTGATCGACCAGGGTAAGACGACCCCGGCGGACGCGACCCACTACAGCATGGCGAAGGCGTACGCGACGGAGATGGCCGTCCGCGCGGCGGATACCGCCCTGCAAACCCTCGGCGGTAACGGCTACTTGAAGGAGTACCCGACCGAGCGGTTCTACCGCGACGCGCGCCAGTTGATGCTCGTCGAGGGCACGAGCGAGATTCAGCGCCTCATCATCGCGCGCGCAATCGAGGTTGGCGATTACCAGTGGTGAGAGCGAATGAGGTCATGCAACGTGGGGCGGTTCGTCAGAGCCGCTCCCGCTCTTCGCGGGCGATTTCCGCGTCCCGCAAAATCCGTGCGAGTAGCCCTCTGCTGATGTCACCTTGATGGGGATTCGGAATGGAAATCTGCGTCGTTCCACGAACTATCAATGCGTGTTTGTTTCCCGCTTCCGGCCCCGTGAAGCCCGCCTTTCGGAACGCGCCGATAAGATCGCGGCGCTTGATCGGCCCAAACGGAGGCACTACACGGGCGCCTTTGCGGTTAGGTCAATCCCCTCAACAACCGGCAGGGCAATATCTCGCCGGATGCCGACGAGTATCCAATCTTCCAGGACGCTTTGCAGTTCCTCACGACAGACTTCGAGGGAGGGTGCGTTTGCCCAGAGGCCGCTGAAGCCGGGAATGTGACCGTAGAACGAGTTGTCGTCTTCGATAATCTCATATTCCGCGTGGCGTATCGCCGCCTGAATGTATGCGGTCAGCATCTTCACGCTCCGTGTTGCAGATCAGATGCCCATATCGTACATGCTGTTCGGTGCCGTCGTCACTTTCCCCATCATCGTCGCAAGAGATTGACCTCGTTTGGTGGCGTGACGTGGATGTGCTTCGCCCACGACGGCTCGCGCGCGGCGAGGGCGGTGTACATCGCATACGCGGCGTGGCGGTAGGAGAAGTGGCCGCCGACCTTCGTGCGCTGCTCGATGATGTACGCCGCCTCCGCGTAGTCCATCTTGAAGAGCGCACGGCAGCGGTACGCCATCGGCAGGAGGTAGGACGCCTCCTCCGGGTGCGCGGGCGCGAGCGCGTCGATGGCGGTCTTCGCGCCGTCGAGGGCGCGCTGATATCGCGCCACCAACCCCACGCTGGCGGCGCGGGTCGCCGCGTCGTCGCCGAGGCCCCATGCGAACCACCGGTTGGCGTCGTCCGTCCCGTGGACAGCGGAGAAGGCGGGGATGATCTGGACGCAGCGGCGGTGCCGGTGCAGGTCGCGGAACGCGCCGATGTCGATGGTGCAATCGAATTGGAGCGGCGCGCCCACCTGATGCGCCCGGAGCAGCTCATCGTGCGGGCCGCGATGGCGCACCGAGAGATCGACAATTTCCTGCTTGAACGCATCCGAGAGTTCGCGGACGATTTCGAGGATTTGCGCGTAGGCGTGCTGATCGGGGTCGTACTGGTAGAGCAGCGTCGCGACGAGTTCATCCGTCGGCGGGGCAGCAGGGGCGAGCGCGACAGTCGGGCTGGCGGCGTCGCGCGGGAGGTCGCCGAGCAGTTCGGCGGCGGCCTCTATCAGGTCGCGGGCCGTGGCGATCTGGTACGCGAGCGGCGCGGTGTACTTGACGAGCGTCGGCGCGGCGCCCTTCCGCTCCATCGCCGCGCCGAGGGCAGCGAGCGCATCGCGCGCCGCGTCCGGCAGATGAATGCCGTCGAGCGCCTGCCGCAACGATTCGGCGGCGCTCGCGGCGGGGTCGAACGCCGCACCCTGACAGGCGGCGCGCAACGCCTCCGCGACGCCGCGAATCTCCGCGTACGGCGACGAGAGCAGTTCGGCAATCTGCCGTTCGAGCGTCCGCGCGCTCGTGATCTGCCCGACGCTCGTGATCGTCGCGAGGGGCAGCAGGGCACGGGAGACATCGAAGGCGCGGGCGCGCAGCGTCCGCTTGTAGTCGCCGTCGTCCATCGCGTCCGGCTTGCCGACGTGCTCAACGAGGAGCGCGGTCAATTCCTTGGAGAGAGCGGCGTATTCCGCGAACAGCGCGTCACCCGCCGCCGTGTACGCTGCCGCGTTGGGTGAGGCGGCGATGGCGTCCGGCGTGTAGTAACCGGTGCGCGCGAAGTCCTGGTAGCGCGTCGAGCGCTCCTGCCCATCCCAGAGTTGCTGATCGACGACGGCGATGGCGGCGAGGATCGAGATGTTCTCCACCGCCATCGCGACGTGCGCGAGGTCGGCAATCGACCGATGCCCATACTGGAAGTAGAAGGATTCGAGGAACTGCTCGGCGCGCTGCGCGGAGAGTTCCGTGACGGTCTGGCGCATCGACTGGCGCGAGCGCGAGTACTTCGCCATCGCGTAGGCCTGCACCTCAGGTTGGATGCCGGTCAGGGCATAGACGGTTCGCATTGGTCGCTCCAGCATGTAAAACCCGCTCCTCTCGCATTGACCGCAGTTCGCGCATCCGTAGTGTACGTACAGATATAGCTCGGCGCAAGGGGAGCGGGCGGACGATCATCAGCGATTGGATGTATCGAGGAAGCCGCGCTCGCGAAGCGCGTTTTCGCAGAGCAGGAGCGAGAGCGCGCTCTGCCCCTCCGGCATCTGCCCCGTCCGCGCGAGGTGCAGCGCGTCGCGGACGGGGAGGGGATGCGGCTCGATTTCCCCCGTCCGCTCCGGCGTCATCGCCGCCGAACGCTCCACACCCGTCGCGAGGAAGACGTGGAAACGCTGATTGCGCGACGAGCACGCGACGTAGAAAAAGCCGATATGATCGAGTGCGTCGCACGTCGCGCCCGTTTCCTCCCGCAACTCGATGCGCGCGACCTCCTCCGGCGTCGCGCCGGGGTGGTCGCGCATCCCGCCCGCCGGAATTTCGAGGCACCACCGGTCGAGCGGGTAGCGATACTGCCGGATCAGCAGGAGGTCGCCGCCCGGCGTGACGGGGACGATGCCGACGGCGTCCGCGCGTTCCTCATAGGTGTAGATGACCTCGCCCTTATCCGCGATACGCACACGGTCTTGCCGGAGCCGCATCCAGGGGGTCGTCAGCAGGCGCCGCGACTCCAGCACGCGCCAGCCGAGTTTCGCGCCTTCGGGCTTGTCGTCCATTCGAGCCGTCCTTCGTGTGGCGATCAGTGTACCGCGCGCATGAAACGGGAAGGAACCGGAGCCTTTACGCCAGCGTCAACACCGTGTAGCATCTCCGCGACGCACGCACATGACCGTAGCACACGTTTCGCATTTTGCCCTTCGCCCTTCGCACGGCGTGCGGAGGACGCGCGTGTTGGGCGTCAATTGCTCGCCAAGGGTCATGTGCCCAGAACTGATCTCTCGACCGCAAAGGATGGTGGAAGCATGACGGCCGCGCAACCCCCCGGTACGCCTGCGGGCGATGGACAGGAGACGGTCCTGCCCGCGTCGTTGCTGGCGGGGCGATACCGCATCGAGCGGGTGATCGGGGAGGGGGCGTTCGGGCGTGTCTACCTCGCCCTCGACTCCCGCCTGCGCCGCAACGTCGCCGTTAAGGAGTTGCTCGCGACGCGCGAGCACACCGATCCGGAGACGTACGCCCGCTACCTTGAGCGATTCCAGCGGGAGGCGCGGGCGACGGGGACGATCCAGCACCCGAACGTCGTCACGGTCTACGACCTCCATGTGGACGCGGACGGCAACCACTACCTCGTGATGGAGTACGTCGACGGCACCAACCTGCGCGACCTGCTCGCCCAGGTGGGCACGCTGCCGGACGCGCGGGC
>JBBSII010000192.1:0-7683 GCA_038232175.1 Thermomicrobiales bacterium | reverse complement strand
CGCGGAGGATGCGTCCGGGATGTATCTCGTCGATCAGCACGCGGCGCACGAGCGGGTGATGCTCGAAAAGATGCGCGAGCGCCTGCGGCGGGGCGAGTCGGACACGCAGTGGCTGCTCGCGCCGATCCCGTGCACCTTCCCTGCGGTGGCTCAGGAGCAACTGGAAAGCGCCGCGCCCGATCTCGTGCGCCTCGGCTTCGCCATCGAGCCGTTCGGCGACGGCACCTGGCTGCTGCGCGGCGTGCCGGCGACGCTGATGAGTCACCACGAACGCGACCCGGTCGCGGCGCTGGAGGCGACGTTGCAGGAGTTCGCGGCGGGGGGCCGGGGCGAGGACGCGCTCGAACGTCTCGCGGCCCTGCTTGCGTGTCATAATGCGATCCGTGCCGGACAGACGCTGACGGACCCGGAGATGCGCGCGCTGATGCGCCGGTTGGAGGCGGTCGAGGCCCCCGGCCACTGCGCGCACGGTCGGCCAACGATGTTGCATATCAGTCAAAATGATCTTGAGCGCGAATTCTCCCGCCGCTAGCGGGGAAGCCGCGGTCGCGATTGCGTGACGTAGCGAGGGCGATGAAGACGATCGACAACCGACGACGCGCCGCGCCCTTGCCACCCGCATGCGAGACGCGCACGATGGTGCCGCAGCGCCGGTTCACGCCGAACCGCGCGTGGCGTCGTGTCGTGCGGTCGCCGTATCTGCTCGTGCCGCTGACGCTGCTCGCGCTCCTGCTCCGCGAGAACGGGCTGAAGTGGGACGACGGCTACCATCTCCACCCGGACGAACGCTTTATCACCATCGTCATCACGGATCGCATCCTGCCCGACTGGCCCCCGCACTGGGGTGATATTCTCGACCCTGACCACAGCCCGCTGAATCCCCGGTCGAATGACGCCACGACGAACCAGCCGCGCGACTTCGCGTACGGCAGTTTGCCGCTCCTCGTCACGAAGGCGGTGGCAGCGGGCGCGCATGTGGTGACGGGCGCGCCGTGGACGGATTACGACCACGTCTACCTCGTCGGCCGGGCGCTCTCCGCGCTGCTCGATGTCGGCACGATGCTCCTCGTCTTCCTGCTCGCGCGCCGGTACGGCAAGGGGAGCGCGAGCCTCGCGGCGCTGCTCCTCGCACTGTGCGTGCTCCCGATTCAGCTGGCGCACTTCTTCGCGACGGACACCTGGGTGACCTTTTTCGCGACGGCGGCGGTGCTCGCGTTTGTGGCGGCGGCGGAGCGGGGTCGCACGCGCGATTTCATCCTCGGCGGCGCGCTGACGGGGACGGCGGTCGCCTCGAAGGCGTCGGTGGCCTTCCTCGTCTTCCCCGCGCTCGCGGCAATTGTCATCGCGTGGGCACGGTGCGCGCGCGAGCGCGACGTTTCGGCATCGGACGAGGCCTCACCGATGCTCCGCACGGCGTACCTCGCCCTGATTACGTTCTGGGCGGCGCTGATTACCTTCGCCATCGCGGAGCCGTACGCGCTGCTGCGCGTCCGCACCTATCTCGACGCGGTCGGCACGCAGGCGCGGCTGGTGCGCGGTGACCTCGACTACCCGTACACGCGGCAGTATGTTGGCACCGGCCTCATGTATCACCTCAAGAACCTCGTGCTCTGGGGAATGGGTCCTGCCCTTGGGGCGGTCGTCATCGTTGGCCTCATCTGGGCCTGCGTCCGCACCGTCCGGCGGCGCGTGCCCGTCGATATCGTGCTGATCGCGTGGGTGGCGCCGTATCTGATCTACACGGCGCCGCAGTCGGTCAAGTTCATGCGCTACTTGCAGCCGGTCTATCCCGCCCTGATCGTGCTCGGCGTGGCCCTGCTGCGCGACCTGACCGTCGTGCGCCGCCTGCGATTCCCGAGGCGGTACCGGCGGTTCGTGCCGACGATCCGTTTCGTCGGCCAGGCGGTCGGGTTCATTGTTATCGTCGGCTCGTGCCTCTGGGCGCTCGCCTTCTCGCGGATCTACGACCGGCCGCACAGCCGCGTGGCGGCGAGCGCGTGGATGGGCGCGAACATCCCGCCCGGCGCGACGGTCGCGACCGAGGTTTGGGACGACGCACTGCCGCTGCCCGTGCCGTATGTGCCGCAGTATGGCTGCGTGCGGCTCGACGCGGCGGACCCGTCGCGCTGCACCGGCATGGACCTCTACCCCGATGAGACGAATGGGGAGGTGCGCCTGCGCTACCTCGCGAGCGCGCTCGCGCAGTCGGACTATATCGTGCTGTCGAGCAATCGACTGTACGGATCGATCCCGCGCCTGCCGTGGCGATACCCGGTCACGATCCGCTACTACGACCTGCTCTTCGCCGGGAAGCTCGGCTTCGAGACTGTCTACGACGCCACGGTCTCACCCTCGCTCGGGCCGTGGCGCATCGACGACCAGCACGCCGACGAGAGTTTCACCGTGTACGACCATCCGCGCGTGACGATCTTCCGGAAGACGCAGCCGTTGACGGTCGATCAGTTGCACCCCTTGTTCGCCGATGCACTTGCGGTGCGCGCGATGCCGACGCGCGACCCGCCGCCCAAACAGCCGCTGCTCGCGTCGCCCGTCGAGACGCTTCCTGCCGTCGTTGATCGCGCGTGGCTCGGCAGCGGCGGGCATCGCGGCGTTGTCGTTGTCGGGCTATACCTGCTCGTGTTCGAGTTGTTCGGGGTGATCGGCTGGAGCATCGCGGCGCGCGCCTTCCGGCGCTTCCCCGATCGCGGCTGGGGCCTGTCGAAATTGATTGGCTGGCTCGGCGCGGCGTACGTTGTCTGGATCGGCGCGAGCCTGAAACTCTGGTCGTTCACGAATCTGGTCAGCCTCATCACGATGCTGGCGCTGACCCTGATCGCAGCGGGTCTCTATGTGCGGCAACGGCATGTCTACGCTGCGGGGATTCGCGCCGCGTGGCGGTACATGGTGGCGGCGGAGGCGACGACCGGCGTCGGTTTCGCCCTCTTCCTCTGGTTCCGGCTGCAAAATCCCGACCTATGGCAGACGTACTGGGGCGGCGAGAAGCCCTTCGAGATGGCCCACATCAACGCCATTCTGCGGAGCGCGCACTTCCCGCCGTACGACCCGTGGTTCTCCGGCGGATACATCAACTACTATTATTTCGGCAGTTACCTGCACGCCTTCGTGATGAAACTGACGGGCGTCAGCCCAGAGGTCGCGTTCAATGTCGCGGCGCCGATGACGATGGCGCTCGCGTGGGGCGGGGCATTCTCGGTGGGAGCCGCCTTGTGGTCCCTCGGGCGCCGACGACGGACGGCGGCGGGCGCGGAGGTGATCTTCGGCGGCGTCGCGGCGGCGGCAGCGGTTGGCCTGCTCGGCAATCTCGATGCGTTCGGCCAGGTGATGCGCGCGTTGCGCGCGGGGTACGGGGTGCGCGGGGCGGTTGATCGGTTCGACTTCTGGGAAAGCAGGAGCATCATCCCCGGCACGATCAACGAGTTCCCGTTCTTCAGCGGCCTGTGGGCGGATGTGCACGCGCACGTCGTCGCGTTGCCCTTCGCGATCCTCGCTGTCGGGCTTGCCGTCTCGCTCGCCTGCGACGGGCGGGGAATGGTGGCGGGGGGCGACGCCAATCATCGCGGGGCGCTGCTGCGATCCGTGCCGTGGGCTGCGCTCGGCGTCGCGACGCTGACAATTGGCGCGCTCTACTGCATCAATGCGTGGGATTTCCCGACGGTCGTCGCCGTGCTGTGCATCGCGCTCATCGCGCGCGTTCGGTACTCCGGTGCGACATGGCGCGTGACCCTTGCCGCGTCCGGCCTTGCAACGCTCGTGATCGTCGTTGCCGCGTACGTGCTGTATCAACCGTTTTTTGCGCATTTCCAATCGCTGTACGGCGCGGTCGCGCGGGTGCGGGAGCCGACCGCGCTCGGGCCATTTCTCGTAATCTTCGGGGTCCAGTACGCCGTCATCGCCATTGGGGTCGCGGTGCAGCGTCCGGCAATCGGGTGGATCAGGGCGGTTGGGTCGGACGCGCGCGTGCTCGTCGTCGTCGCGGCGACGCTGTTCGGGTCCGGCGTCGCGCTAGCCGCTCAACGCCCTGTCTTGTTGCTCACCCTGCCGTTGCTCGGTCTGCTCGCGCTCCTCTGGTTGCGCGCCGATGATGCACCGGGGCGGCGGATGGGGCTCGGCATCGCGGCGGTCGCGTGCGGGCTGCTCTCCGCGATCGAGGTGGTCTTTCTCGCGGACGATCTGATCGGCGGCGACTTCGAGCGGATGAACACAGTCTTCAAGTTCGACTTCCAGGCGTGGACGTTGCTCGCGCTGGCGATGGTGGGGATGGGGTCGATCATCGCGGAGCGGTGGACCGTCGTGCCCGCCGCGCTGCGTATCGGCACGACGGCGCTGGTGACGCTCGGCCTGATCGCCGGGCTACTGTACCCGATCGTCGGCACACCCGCGCGGCTGCGACAGCGGATGCCGCCGGTACCAACGTCCGCCGGATTGGACGGCTTCGCCTGGATGGCGACGGGGAGCGTGGCCGCCGACCAATTCAACAACAGCGGCAGCGGCGAGCCGGTCTCATTCGCGGACGATCTCGCGCTGATTAACTGGCTCAACGTCACGGTGCGCGGTACGCCAGTGATCGCGGAGGCGAGCATCGGGCCGTATCGCGGCAACGGGTCACGCATTTCGAGCGCGACGGGCCTGCCGACGGTGATCGGCTGGGAGCGCCACGAGGAGCAGCAGCGCGATCGGACACTGCTGCCCGCGCGGGTACAGGATGTGCGTACGCTCTACACGAGCGCGGAGGCGCGCCCGGTGCGGAGCGTCATCGACCGCTATCATGTCCGGTACATCGTCGTCGGGCAGGTGGAGCGGAAGACGAAGCTTGGCGCGGGTTCGATTGGGGCGACGATCACGGGCGAACCGTACGCCAGCCCGGCGGGGCTGACGACGCTCGACCGGATGGCGCGGGATGGGGCGTTGCGCGTGGCGTGGCAATCGCACGACACGGTGCTGTACGAGGTCGTCGGCGGGTGGCGGGATGCGGAGCCGGTGAATGGTCGCTAATTCTCTCGGCTGGGCGCTCTCCTGGCTCGTGACGGTGCTCGCGATCGGTGTCATCGCCTTCCCGCTGACGCATCGTTTGTTGCCGCGCCTGCCAAGTCGCGGCATCGCGCTCAGCCCGACGCTCGGGCTGCTGCTCGTCGCGTATCTCAGTTGGATCACGGCCTCCTTACACATCGTGCCGTTCGGTCGGCAGTCATTAATCGGTGCGGTCGGCGTGCTCGCGCTGCTATCGATAGTGTCGGAGGTCGCGGCGCGCGGCGCATCGCTCCGCTGGCTAGGCAGACATATCCCAATAGTATTCTTCTTTCTCGGTGCAACGGTGACGGTCTTCGGCTTCTTCCTCTGGGTGCGCGGCTACTACCCGGATGTGCGCAGCACCGAGAAGCCGATGGAGATTGGCTTCCTGACGAGCACGATGCGGGCGCACTGGATGCCGCCGCACGACCCGTGGCTCTCCGGCTACGGCATCAACTACTACTACTTCGGCTACGTCGAGGCGGCGGCGCTGGGCCTGCTCTCCGGGGCGCGGCCGGAAGTGACCTTCAACCTGATGAGCGTGACGATCCCGGCGCTCACATTCGCGGGCACGAGCGGGATTGGGTACGACCTCTGGGTGCGCGCGCGGCGCGAGCACGGCCACAGCGGCGTGCGACCGCCCCGCCCGTTCGTGGCGCTGGTCAGTGGCGCGCTCGTCGTCCTCGCCGGCAATGCCTACGGCTTCGCGCGCCTGCTGACCGCACCGGGCGTGGTGCTCCACGCGACATTCTGGACGGGCATCGGCTGGAACAGCAGCCGCGTGATCGAGGATCACATCGTGCCGGGCACGGCGACGCAGATGATCACCGAGTTCCCGATGTTCAGTTTCCTGCTCGGGGATATCCACCCGCACGTCCTCGCGCTGCCGACCGTCGTGCTGGCCATCGCGGTCGCGCTCGGTCACTGGGCGCGGCCCGCCGGGGAACGAGGCGACGCGCTGGCGCGATACGCGCTGACAGCCCTCGTCGTCGGCGCGCTCTACCCGATCAATGCGTGGGATTTCCCGACGTTCGGCCTCTTCGTGGGGGCCGCCATCGCGCTGCGGCGACCGCTCGTCTGGTGGCAGACGGGCATCAAACTGGGCGCGCTCGCGGTCGCTTCCGTTGTGCTCTACGCACCGTACTACGCGAACTTTACGAGCCTCGTCGGTGGCCACGGGGACGAACCGGCGTTCATCCAGGAACTGGCGCACTACCCGGTGCTCGGTCAACTCATCAGCATGTTCGGGTTCGTGACGTGGCCGCACACGGACCTGCGGCAGTTCCTCGCAGTCTTCGGCCTGCCGTTCGCCGCCGCAGCGACGTTGATTATTCGCGGCAACCTCGGCGCGAATCTGCTGCGACAGCCCCAATATCGCCGGAGCGTTCCCGCCACGCTCCTCGTGATTGCGGCAATCGCCCTCATCACGCGCACGGCGATGCTGCTGCCAACGGGATTGCTCATCGTCTTCGGCGCGCTCGCCGTGCTCCGGCCCATCGACCATCGCCCGGCCGGGACGCCGCGCTGGCGGTGCTGGACGGGGACCGACCGGACGGTCGCGGCGGTCGCGGCCTACGGTGCGCTCCTGCCCGTCATCCCCGAATTCGTCTTCCTGCGCGATGCGTTCGACAATCGGATGAACACGATGTTCAAGGTCGATTATCAGGCGTGGATGCTCCTGATGGTCGCGGGCGCGTACGGCATCGTCACGCTCGTTGCCGCGCTGCGCGATGCCGGGCGTGCCGTGCCGCTCCCGACATGGCGGCGTTCGCGCGCGGCGGTGTATGGTCTGATGACCGTGCTGGCGCTCTTCGCGATGATGTATCCCGTGCTCGTCACGTACCAGCGCACCGGGCATTTCGGTAATGCGCCAATTGATTTCGGCGATGCGGGCGCGGGCTGGCAGGGCGTCGATGGCTTCCGGTACATCGCGACGACGAACCCGGACGAGTACGCGGCGGCGCTCTGGCTGCGCGCGCACTCCGCGCCATCGGACCGGCTGATCGAGGCGGTCGGGAACTCGTACGGCGAGACCGAGGGGTGGTTCCAGAGCCGGTTCGCGGCATCGACGGGCACACCGGGCGTGCTCGGCTGGTACTTCCACGAGGTTCAATGGCGCGGCGGCGCCCCGAAGGTCATCACGAACCAGTTGCCCGAACGCGCGGTGGACATCGGGACGTTCTATTCGACGACGAATGTCTCGGACGCGCGGCGCATCCTGACGAAGTACGACATCCAGTGGGTGATCGTCGGGAGCGCGGAGCAGGATGGCGAGGGGCGATGCGGGGTACCGGTCGGGTGCCCGCCATATGCGCAGGCGGGCCTCGCCAAATTCGGTGATATGCTTGACTTGGCGTACCGCCACGGGCGGGTCTCCATCTACCACGTTTCTTAGAAGGGGCGCACCCGTGGTCGTTTCGCAGCCAGATGCAGACGTGCCGTCGCCCGCGCCGGTCGTCTTCTTCGGTAGCCCGCAGTTCGCGGTGCCGACGCTCAACGCGCTCGCGAGTGACCGGCGGTTCGCGGTGCGGCTGGTCGTGACCCAGCCGCCCCGCCCCCCCGGTCGGGGGCAGCACGTCCAACGGAGCGCGGTGCCCGAGGCGGCGGAACGGCACGGTAACCCCGGGGTCACCCCCCCCCCCCTGCGTGGCGCGG
>JBBSII010000191.1:0-7690 GCA_038232175.1 Thermomicrobiales bacterium | reverse complement strand
CGAGCAGACGCCTGCCATCCCGATCATCCACGCACAGGGCACGATTGGCGTCAACAAGAAGGTGCAGGGCGTCAAGGTCCATCCCTCGCGCTGGCTCTACCGCGCGCTGGATGTCTCACGGGGGTAGTAGTCAGTAGTCAGTAGCCGGTAGCCGGTAGCCACGAGCCAGTAGTCAGAAAGGGCGCCAATCTCACTGACTACCGACTACTGGCTACCAGCTACTGACTACTGGAGGAATCATGCGTCAATACGTTTTCCGGCGGTTGCTGCTCCTGCCGATCACGGCGTTGGGGGTCTCTGTCCTCGTTTTTCTCGTGCTGCACCTCGTGCCGGGGAATCCGGCGCAGGTGATCGCGGGGGCGGACGCGCCGCCCGCCACGGTGCAGGCAATCGAGCACGAACTCGGCCTCGACCGCCCCCTGCCGGAGCAATACTGGAATTACCTGCGGCGGGTGCTCCACGGCGATCTCGGGCGGTCACTGCGGAGCAAGCGGCCCGTGATCAGCGACATCAAGGATGCGCTCCCGAACACGCTCGCCCTCGCCGCGCTCGCCGCCGCAGTCACGCCGCTGATCGCGATCCCGCTCGGGATGATCGCCGCGACGCGCCAGGGCACGGCGGTCGACACGACGGTGACGTTCCTCTCGACGATCGGAATTACGATCCCCGTCTTCGCGATTGGGTTGCTGCTGATTTTCGTCTTCGGCATCCGGTTCAGTTGGCTGCCAATTTCCGGCATCGGCGGCTCGCTTTGGAGCCTCGATGGTCTCCGGCACGCGATCCTCCCCGCGATTACCCTCTCGCTCGGCTCAATTGCGGTGGTGACGCGGCTCAGCCGGTCGGCGCTGCTGGAGGTACTCAATCAAGATTACATCCGCACCGCGCGCGCGAAGGGCCTGAAAGAGCGCTCCGTCATCCTGCGGCACGGGTTCAAAAACGCCCTCCTGCCGGTGGTCACGGTCTACGGCCTGCAGATCGGCGCGCTCCTTTCCGGTGCGGTCGTCACGGAAACGGTCTTCGCGTGGCCCGGCATCGGGCGGCTCGCGGTTTCCGCAATCCAGGGGCGGGATTTCCCGGTGGTGCAGGGGTGCCTGCTCGTCGTCGCGACCGTCTTTGTGCTCGTCAACCTCGCGGTCGATCTCCTGTACGCGCTGATCGATCCGCGCATCCACTACACGTAAGGAACGGCCCGTGTCCGCTGAACCGCTCCCTGTCACAACCGCCGGTGCGCTTTCGAGCGCGCGCATCCTGGCCGAGGTGCGCGCACCGGACCCGTTTCTCCGCCGCTTCGCGCGGCATCGCGCGGGGGTGGCGGGCGCGGTGCTGCTCCTGCTGCTGATTGTGCTCGCGATCCTCGCGCCCGCCATCGCGCCCTACCCGTGGGCGGAGCAGAACATCGCGATCCGCTGGCAGGGGGCGTCGCACGCGCACTGGTTCGGGACGGATGAACTGGGGCGGGACATCTTCAGCCGCGTCCTCTGGGGCGGGCGATACTCGCTCACCATCGGCTTCGGCGCGGTGCTGATCAGTTTCACCGTCGGGGTGGTCATCGGCACGATCAGCGGGTACTACCGGCGGATCGACAGCACGATCATGCGGATCGTCGATGTGATGCTCGCCTTCCCGCCAATCCTCCTCGCCATTGCCATCGCCGCCGCGCGTGGGCCTGGCTTCTTCAACACGATCATCGTGATCGGCGTGACGGAGATTCCCGGCTTCATCCGCCTGACGCGCTCATCGGTGCTCTCGATCCGCGAGCGCGAGTACGTCAGCGCGGCGCGCGCCCTCGGCGCGGTGGACGGGCGGATCATGGCGCGGCATGTGCTCCCCAGCATGGTCTCGCCGATCGTCGTCTTCGCCTCCCTGCGGATCGCGACCGCCCTCCTGACGGGCGCGACGCTCAGTTTCCTCGGCCTCGGTGTGCCCGCCCCCCGGCCGGAGTGGGGCGCGATGATCAGCACCGCGCGCAACAATCTGCGCGTCGCGCCGCACACGTTCTTTGTGCCCACCGCCATCCTGTTTCTCGCAGTCATGGCCGCGAACCTCGTTGGTGACGCCCTGCGCGATACACTGGACCCGACGCTGCGGGATTGAGAAGAAGATTGCTCATTACTCGTTGCTCGTTTATCCTCACGGCAGAAGATACTGACGATACGGACAGGAGGGATGCGCACCGTGGCAGAGCAAGAGCCGCTCCAGATTGACATCGAGGGGACACCAAACCCGAACAGCGCGAAGTTCGTCATGAACCGCACCGTCGTGGAGGAGACGCGCTCGTACTTCAGCGCCGGGATGGTGACGGAGGACGATAAGGTCGCCAGCGTCGCGAAGCAACTCTTCGCCATCCCCGGCGTGCGGACGCTGATGTTCCTCAACGATTTCGTCACCGTTTCCAAGGAAGGAAATGCGGACTGGAACATGATCGCCGAGAAGACGCAGGAGATTCTCGAAGCCGAGTATCGGTAGGTGGGGGGTTCAGCCAGCAGTCGGCAGTAGACAGAAGACGCCACGCGGATCACGTTCCGGGTGGCGTCTTTGTGTACGTGGGGAATCTTTGTCGGTATCGATACGTAAGTATTCTGTAAGGGCAGGCTGCTACGGTACTCGCGGAGCCACCCGATGTTGGCCACATCGCGGGGCGCGGAGTGGTTTGCGAACGATGTTGATCGTGAGGTGGGCGGGTGACGCAGCGTATTCTGGTGGTGGACGATGAGCCGAGCATCCGCGAGGTCGTGTCGCTCTACCTCAAGCGCGAGGGGTACAGCGTGCGCGAGGCGGTGGACGGCGAGGACGCCCTGCGGGCCGCATACGAGTTCGCGCCGGATCTAATCGTGCTCGATCTGATGCTGCCGAAAAAGGATGGCATGGAGGTCTTCCGCACGCTGAGCGTGAAACACCCCGTGCCGGTCATCATGCTCACGGCGCGCGGGCAGGAGACAGACCGCATCGTCGGGCTCACCATCGGCGCGGACGATTACGTGACCAAGCCCTTCAGCCCCGCCGAACTCGTCGCCCGCGTCAAGGCGGTGCTGCGCCGCGCGGGCACGAACGCCGCCGCCTCCGTCGATCCCGCCGCGCGTCCGCTCATCTTCCCCGGCCTGACGGTGGACCCGCGCTCCCGCACCGTGCTCGTTAATGGCGCGGAGGCAACGCTCACCGCGACGGAGTTCGACCTGCTGAATGAGTTGGCGCGGCACCCCGGCCAGGTCTTCACGCGGGAGCAATTGCTCGATCGCGTTTGGGCCGAGGAATTCTACGGCGACGCGAGCACCGTCACCGTCCACATCCGCCGCCTGCGGCAGAAGATCGAGCCGGAACCGGACAACCCGACCTTTGTTCAGACGGTCTGGGGCGTGGGATATCGCTTCCGTGCACCGAAAGAAGGAGTGTAACAATGCGGGTGGAGGGGGTTGAGGGGTGGGCCATGCCCGATTCGACGATGCGACGGCGGTTTCTGCGTGCGTTTGGGGTCGTCTGTGTCGCGTTCGCGGCGGTGGAGGTGATGGCCGCTCTCCTTTTCCAGCCCTCAATGGGCGACCTGGGGGAGATTGCCGCCTTTCTTCTGCTCTCGTGGCTGCTTTCGCTCGGTGTGATGGGACTGGGGTATGGCCTGCTGAGGACGGAGATATTCCCCTCGATCCGGGCGCGGATCATCGTCGCACTCATCGCCGGGTCGGTCGTGGCGCTGATTAATGTGCTCGTCTCCGCGCTCCTCATGTTCGCCTCCCGGCACGATGTCCTCCTGCTGATCGTCCTCTCGCTTTTCGCGGTCGTTGTCAGCGTGGCACTGGGCGCGGTGCTCGCCGGGTCGCGCACCGACCGCTTGCACGCGGGGAGCGACGCGGCGGCGATGCTGGCGATGGGCGACCTGAGTGCGCGCGTCCCCCCACCGGCGGCCGACTCCGCGCGCGAGGTGCGCGCACTGACGCTCGCGTTCAACAGTATGGCGTCGCAATTGGAGACGGCGGCAATTCGGCGCGCGGACGATGACGAGGCGCGCCGGATGCTCGTCGCCGCCATCTCGCATGATCTGCGCACGCCGCTCGCGTCCGTCCGCGCCATGATCGAGGCGATCACGGACGGTGTCGTGACGGACCCTGAAACGGTCGCGCGTTTTCACGCGACGATGGGCCGCGAAATCCGCACACTCTCCGCGCTGATTACCGATCTCTTCGAACTCTCGCAAATCGAAGCGGGCCAACTCGCCCTCTCGCTAGCCCCGGCGACGATCCCGGACCTGATCGCGGAGGTCGTCGAGGGGTTGGCGGCGCAGGCGGCGGCGCGGGCGATTCACATCGCCTCCGGCGTCGAGGGCGCGGTCGGCCCCGTCGTGATGGACACGCCCGCCGTGCGCCGCGTGCTCACGAACCTCGTGCAGAACTCGCTGCGTCACACGCCCGCCGATGGCACCATTGCCGTGACCGCGCGTGCCGTCGCCGATGGTGTGCAGGTGGACGTGGTCGACTCCGGCGAGGGCATCCCCGCCGCCGACCTGCCGCACATCTTCGAGCGGTTCTACCGGGGCGAGAAGTCGCGCTCCCGCGAGACCGGCGGTGCGGGGCTTGGCCTCGCCATCGCCCGTGGTTTCGTCGAGGCGCACGGTGGCCGCATCTGGGTCGAGAGTGAGGCGGGCCACGGGACGCGCTTCTCCTTCACCTTGCCACGGACGCCGCAGACGACCTGAAAGTAACGAGTAGCTAGTAGCGAGTAACAAGTATTCAGCGAAGAAGTACTATGACAGGAGTCGCTGGCTACGGGCCACTCGTTACTCGCTACTTCCCGAATATTTGGCAAGAATCTTGCGGTTGTGCGTCTGCATAACATTCCCTGTTGTGCTTCAATCAAATGAGGATTGTGGGAAAGCGTCACGCGTGGTAGTCTGTGTATATTATGACAATACACCAAAACATGTGTGGGGTTAGAGAGTGCATGAGACGGAGGGATGGCCATGGTCTATCTGGCCACGCAGGAAGTTGTAGAGCGCGTCCGCCCGCTTTTAGATCATCTCGCGATGCGCACCATCGATAAGGCGCGACTGCTCCAATACCTCTCCGCGATGGCCGGTGTGGAGTGGGATCTGTTCGAACTCGTTGGGCGCGTGCAGACGGATGAGGGCGAGTGCATCGCGATCCGGGACTGCGCCTCCCACGAGGACTTCAACCTTCCGTACCCCACCTGTCTCCCTCGCCATCTCGAACCGCTGGTGATCGCGGAGTATGTGCGCCTCGCCGCCGCCCGCCCGCTCACAACGATGGATGCGCGGTTGTTCGACTACTTCTTCGGCGGCGGCTATTGCGTCGGGTGTCGTTGGCTCGGTGAGCGGCAAGTCTGCCGGGAGTGCCAGTACGCGGGCAACCCGATCAACTTCGAGCCGTTCAACCCCGAGGCCGCGCCGCCGCTGCCGCTCGAACCGCCCACATTCAACTTCGACGTGCGGTAGTCTACCTCGCAACATTCCGCAGTTGTCTACGGGGGTTCGTTTAGCCACAGAGGCACAGAGGACACAGAGAAAAGAAGAGAGAGATGGGAGACAAAATACGCTGATCTCCGTTATCGCTCTTTTTCTTCTCTGGGTTCTCTGTGTCTCTGTGGTTTAATCTTTCAATCTTTCGATTGATGTGGGGGGTGTATGGCCGAGTACGAGAACATTCTGGTCGAGCAGGAGGACGGGGTTGCGGTCGTGCGGCTGAACCGGCCGAAGGTGCTCAACGCGCTCAGCGGGCCGTTGATGACCGAGTTGGTCGAAGCATTGGAAGGCCTGGACGCGGACCGTGCGGTGCGCTGCATCGTCCTGACGGGCAACGAGCGGGCGTTCGCGGCGGGCGCGGACATTGCGGAGATGGCGGACGCATCAGCGGTCGAGATGATGCAGCGGAATCAGTTCGAGCGATGGGAGCGCATCCGCAAGGTGCGGACGCCAATCGTCGCGGCGGTGAGCGGTTTCGCCCTCGGCGGCGGCTGTGAGTTGGCGATGATGTGCGACATGATCGTCGCGTCCGAGTCTGCGCGGTTCGGGCAGCCGGAAATCCTTATCGGTGTCATCCCCGGTGCGGGCGGCACGCAACGGCTCACCCGCACGGTCGGCAAGGCGCTGGCGATGGAGATTGTGCTGACGGGGCGGCAGATCACCGCGCGGGAGGCGCACGCCGCCGGGCTGATTAACCGCGTCGTGCCGAACGAACTTTGCCTCGAATCCGCCGTGCAACTGGCGAGGGAGGTTGCGGCGCGGTCCCCCATCGCCGTGATGTTGGGCAAGGACGCCGTGCTCAAGGCGTTCGACACGACGCTCGAAGCGGGCCTCGACGCCGAGCGCAAGAATTTTTTCCTCCTCTTCGGTACCGAGGACAAGCGGGAGGGGATGCAGGCCTTCCTCGAAAAGCGCCCGCCACAGTGGAAAGGGAAGTAGCGAGTAACGAGTAACAAGGTGCCGAGGCAAATCCCCCTCGTTACTCGTTACTCAGCAGGAGGAGGTCCCAATGGCATACGAAACCCTCATATCCGAAACCACGGATGGCGTGCTGACGCTGACGCTCAACCGCCCAGACGTGCTCAACGCGGTGACGGATACGATGTTGCATGAACTGCAGGACGCCCTCAAGAACGCGGAGCGGGACGCGGCGGTGCGCTGCCTCGTGCTGACGGGCGCGGGGCGCGGCTTCTGTGCGGGGCAGGATTTGAACGCGGGGATGGCGGCGGTCGATGGAAAACGACCATCCATCGGCGACCACCTGCGCCACGGTTACAACCCGGTGATCCGTCGGCTGCGAGCGATTGAGAAGCCGGTGATCGCGGCGGTGAACGGCGTCGCGGCGGGCGCGGGCGCGAACATCGCCCTCGCCTGCGACATCCGCATGGCGAGCGAGAACGCGGCGCTCGCGGAGCTGTTCGTCAAGATCGGGCTGGTGCCGGATTGCGGCGGCACGCTCTTCCTGCCCCTGCTCGTCGGGTACGGGAAGGCGGTGGAACTCGCCTTCACCGGCGACCGCATCGGCGCGGAGGAGTGCTACCGGCTCGGCCTCTTTAACCATGTCGTGCCCGCCGCCGAACTGACGGAGCGGACGCACGCGATGGCGGCGCGGCTGGCGACCATGCCAACAAAGGCGATTGGCCTGACCAAGCGCGCCTTCAACCGCACCGTCATGTCCGATCTCGACGCCGTGCTCGACTACGAGGCGGACATGCAGGAGATCGCGTCCCGCACCGCCGACTACGCGGAAGGCACCGCCGCCTTCCGTGAGAAGCGCACGCCGCAGTTTACGGGGAAGTAGCAGTGGCCAGTAGTCGGTAGCCAGTAGCCAGTAGTCAGTGATCCCGATTCCCTTTCTGGCTACCGGCTACTGGCTACCGACTACTATGAACCGGTAGAATGACGCGGACGTATGAGGGAGTGCGTTGGCGTGGGAATCGCCTCGCGCGGAGTATTGGGACACACCCGCAACGACGGGCATGACAAAGGGGTATGCATGCGACGAGGATGGCAAATCATCGGCACGGTAATGATGGCAGTCGCGCTGATTGGCCCGATGGCGGTGCAGGCGGCGTCGGGCTACGCCTCGCCGATGATTGAGGCGAACTGGCAGCAGGCGGAGCGCGTGCAGCCGAACTTCTGGGGGCCGCTCGCGACCGCGCGCGACGGTCAGATGGAGGCATATAAGGAAGCGCCTGGCGGGAAACGGACCGTTCAATACTT
>JBBSII010000190.1:0-7723 GCA_038232175.1 Thermomicrobiales bacterium | reverse complement strand
TGAACCCAGTGCCAGCCGGAATAGTCCGCCACCATCCGCTGGAGGCGTGCCGCGACGGCGGGCTGCTCGCACGCCGGGGCAAAGAGGGGAAGCGCGAGCCAGCGTTCCCTGGCAACGTCGATGCCCGCCTCGCGCCCCGCACGCCAAACGGAGCGTAACTGCGCGCTCCATGCATCGGACCACCGATGGCCACTGAGTGCCGCATCCACGGGAATGAGCGCGCGGGTCATGTCCGGGTAGGTGAGGGCAACGTCGATCGCGACCGCGCCGCCGGCTGAGAGGCCGAGAACCACCGCATCCGCGATGTCAAGGTGGCGGAGGAGCGCAGCGAGATCGTCCGCGTCGGAATAGGGTGTCCCGTCGGGCAGGGCGGATGTGCCGAAGCCCCGCAGATCGTAGCGCACAACGCGGTGCGTCCGGGCTAAAACGGCGAACTGATCATCCCACATCCGCATGTCGAGCGCGAAGCCGTGGATGAGGACGAGCGGCTCGCCTGCACCGGCGACCTCGTAGGAGAGGCGCGTGCCGTTGACCTCTGCGAACCCATGCTGCGTGTCCGTTGTCAACCCCTCCATCTCTGGTGGCAGCGGGCTTCAGCCTGCCGCAGCGAGGTTCGGCAGGCTGAATCCGCCCAGAGGGCACCCGCGCCACCAATAATGAGCCTGCCTCATACCGTTCACGCCGTGAATGCCTCCCAGACGGCGCGGGAGATGTCCGCGAGCGTCCGCGCGCCGGCGATTGGTTCATCCATGTTGCGGGACATCACCGCGACGGCGTAGGGCCCGCCCGACTCCTCAGGTGCGTAGATGATGCCGACATCGTTGCGGACGCCGTGGATGCTGCCGGTCTTGTGCGCCACCTCGGTCTCCGGCGGCAGCAGGAGCGGGAGGATGGTGTTGTACTTCTGCCGCTTGAGGATGTCGATCATCGCGTCGCACGCGGCGGGGGATGGGTCGTCGCGCCGATGCATGCGGGTGAGCAGCGTCACCATGTCGCGCGGGGTGCTCACATCGTTGTCGTCGCCGACGCCGAGCGCCCAACCGCTGTCGTTGCGCGAGCCGGTGCGAAGCAATTCGCGGTTCATCGCGTAGGTGTGCTCGGTGTTGCCCTCGTCCATGCCGACGAGGTCGTACAGCAGGGCGCGAACGGTGCGCGGCACGCGCGTATTCGTCATGCCGATGTCGGTGGCGACCTGCTGGATGTAGTCGCCGCCGAGCGCGTTGTAGAGCATATCCGTCGCCTGATTGTCGGAGACGGTGATCATCAGCGTTGCAAGGTCGTGGAGCGTCGGCTGCAAGCCGAGGTCGAGGTCCTGCAGGATGCCCGATCCTGCCGTCCGATGATGCTCCGCAATCGTCACGCGCTGATGCAGGTCGATCTCGCCCCGTTCCGCCTTGCGGTACAGCGCGAAGAGGATCGGCGCTTTCACCGTGCTCGCGGTCGGGAAACGGCGGGCCGCATTAACGGCAATCGCGCGGCCCGTGCCGAAATGCTCGGCGCAGACACCGACCTCCACGCCATCGCCGGTGACATTGCCGATCAGCGTGCGAATTTGCTCCTCAACATTCGTCAGATGCGTCATTGGATACTCCCTTCCAGTGAGCAGTGAGCAGAAAAGAAAACGCGCGTAGCACCTCGGCTTTCGACTGCTCACTATTCACTGCTCACTGCCCACTATCCACTCCGTCACGCCCACGCGATGCCAAGATTGATCCGCTCGCGCTCGTGGACGATGCGCTCGCGCTCCATGTAGCGGCAGATTGTGTGGACAAAGGCGGCGTGGCTCCACGTCAGCGGGGAGACGGAGAGCGGCGCGCCCGTGTCCGGGTGCAACTGTTCGGCGAGCACGCCGCTGGCGAGGGCATGGTCCGCGACCCAGCCGAGCAATTGCAGCGGTCGTTCGAGATCGTCCATCGTGCGGGCGCAGGCGATGTACCACTCCGCGAGCCAGAGCGTGCAGATGAACCACGGGTTCCCCGGCGCCACGTCGGTGTCGTGGCGCACCTGATGGTAGTAGTCGTCGTGGTAGCGGGCGACGCCGCCAACCGGCGTCTTGACCCAGAGTTGCTCCTCGATCGCCCGCATCGTTGCGACGACCGCCGGGTCATCCGGCGCGAACATCTCGAAGACGAAGAAGGCCGCCTGGCTCGCGTCCAGCGTCGGGTCCTGCCGGAGCACGCCGCTCGCATCGACGGAGACCATGCGCACGAAGCGGCCACGATCCGTGTCGATCATGTGCGTGCGGACGGCCTCCTTCATCGCATCGGCGGCGGCGCGGTAGGTGATCGAGAGGTCCCGCTCGTTGAAGAGGTCGGTGAAATTTGCCGCCGCCTGCAACCCCGCCCAGACGGTCGAGACGCCGAACGCGGTGACGCCGTACCGCTCCTCCCAGAGGTCGTACGACGGCTGCGGGAGGCCGGTGACGGTGTCGCGGTACGAGAGGAGGAAGTCGGCAGCGGTCTTGATGAGGCCCCGGTACATCGTCGCGACATATTCCAGGTCGCGATCCTTCCGGTAATGGTGCCAGAGGCCGGCGACAACGAGGCCGGTGCTGTCCTCCTGAATTGGTAATTGCGTGCGCCCGCTCGGGTCGGCCCACGGATGCCACGAGGAAGCGAGACGGCCCCGCGGCGTGTATTTGTGCAGGAAGTAGCCGTTCTTCTCCAGAATGCGCTGGCAGAACTCATAGAAGCGGCGCGAGAGGTGCCCGTAGCCCGCGCTGTCGAGCGCCATGCTAACGAGCGCGCCATCGCGCGGCCAGACGTACGAGTAGGTGTCCGCCGAATCCTTCGTGATGTCGGAGTCGTTCGCCGCGACGATCGCGCCGCCCTCGTCCGTCTGCGTGCGGATCGTCAGGAGCGAGCGTTTGTAGATGCGGCGCAGCGGCTCCGGCAGGTTGCCGAAGTCGGTGTCGTCCTTGTTCACCCAGGAGCGCCAGTAGTCCTTCGTGCGCTTGAGGAAGGCCTCCGGCCCGCGACGCACCGTCTCGTCATTCAGTTTGTCCACGTCCTCGTACGACATGCCCGCGATCAGCCAGTGGATGAAGACCGCGCTGCCATTCGCGGGGATGCCCCGATGATGGAGCGCGATGGTGCCGTCGATGGCGCCCTGCGCGATCATGTTCCGCCCGAGGATGCCGTCCTCCGCGTCCCGCCAGGTGCCCTCCGCGCCGCGCAACTCCTTGACGCCGGTTGCCCACGAGGTGATGCCGGGAATCCCTGCCGCCGTGCCGCCCGCGAGAAAGAAGCGGTCGTCCTTGTAGAAGATCAGCGCGTCGGTGATCGGGTCGAAGTAGACGGTATCGCCGACGCCGTTGCCGGAGATGTGGAAGTCGTAGTGGAAAAAGAGCCGCACCTCGCGCGGCTCGCGCGCGTAGTTCGTAACGTGAAAGCGCCGCACGAGCAGCGGGCGGTTGAAATCGACCACGTCCTGACAGAAGAGCGTGACGTCGAGCTTCGGGTGGTACATCGTCACCTCGGTGACGAGCGTGTCCGGCCCGTACTCCATGCGCCGCTGCCACGCGCGATCCGTGAACCACGCGAACTGGCCCTCGACCCAGATGCCGGTGCGGCAGGGGTAGCCCATCGTGTGGTTCTCCTGCCCGACATTCGGGTAGTAGATGTCGCGGATCTCATAATCGAGGTCGAACCCGATGAGCAACCCGCCATTCCCGATGGGCAAATCGCGCGGCATGGGCGCAGACTCCTTCCCGACTTGAAGCGTGTAGAACGCTACACGGAGAAACCAAGCAGCAACAGGAGCAATTGGAAGGCAATGGCGGCGATGAGGGAAGTCGAGCGGAGCCGGATCCACGCCGTTGCGAACGCCACGACGAGGCTGATGACCACGTAGGTCAGGATGAAGTTGGCGGGATTATCGACGTTGCTCGCGATGATCGTGGCGACATTCCAGATCGCCAGCGCGACACCGTACAGCAGGCCAGTTGTCAGGGCGGCCCGCGTGGGCGACACGATGGCGGACAACCCGCGCTGGAGGTAGCCGACGAAGATCGTCGCGCCCACCGCCTTCGATAGGAGCAGCACGATCAGGTAGGGCACGGCGTACGTTGCGGAGAGGCCCTTGGCGACGAATGTCAGCAGAATGATGAAAAAGAGCATCACTACGAAGCCCGCGACAATCGCGAGCGAGCCGGTAATCCACCCGTCGCGTCGCTCGCCGCTCGCCCGCAGTTCCCAGAGGTCGAGCACACTGCGGGGGTGCAATTCGGTCGGTGCGGCGTGGAAGGCGGTGCGCCAGCCTCGCACCAGCAGGGCGAACGCGGCGGCGCTGCACAGGAGCGTGACCACGAAGTCGAGCGCGAGACGGACGTTTCGAGACAACCCCGCCCCACGCCACAGGAGATCGACGAGCGCCGGGATGAAGGCGAGCACCACGAAGGGCACGAAGGTCGTTATGAAGAGCGTCCGAGGGCTGACGAAGAGTTCGGGCGGCGACTCCTTGATGATCGGTGAGTCGTCCTCGATAGCATCGGGTTCCACTGCGGCGGTGCGTTGCACCCCTGACTGCATCTCCGCGATGGTGCGGGGGACAAATGGTGTGCTGGACTGATCCCGGTCGCGAATCTTCCGCGCGCCGGGGCGGGGGGGCGGTGCGCTCCGCGCCGTTTCCGCAGGTATTGCTGTCGCAACGGGTGATGGGTCGGTATTAGCGGAGCGCATGGGTTCCGCCACCGTTGCGTCCGCTTCGTCGGCAACCACAACCCGTTCGGGAATGGACGGGGCAAGGTCGGCCAGAGGCGTGCGTGTGGCATCGTTCTTGGCGCGGTCGCGTCGGGAAGGCAACGAAGGCTCCTTTGTAGACAGCGGGTGCGTGTGGCTGCGGCGAGGCTAATCGGCGGCGAAGGGAGCGGGCACTTCCATCGTAATCACGTCGCTCGATGGTTCCGGGATCGGTAACCCGTCACGTTGCATGCCTTCGAGGTGAAACGCAATTGCCTCATGAATCAGTTGTTCGACCTCTTCGCGCGTTTCGGCGACCGCGATACAACCAGACAGATCGGGGACGTACGCGCCGTAGCTCGTCTCGCCCTTCTCGATAACCACCGCATATCGCATCGCTAGTGCTCCTTCAGCCCGGCCTTGCGCCAAATTTCGTTCAATGTCCCGATAGGCACATCCACTGATTCCTTACCGGCGACGGTTACCACTTTCGGCTTTGCGGGGTGCTTGAACTGCCGGTGGCTGCCCTTTGTCCGGTCGAGCTTCCAGCCATCTGCCTCCAGCCGCTTGATGACATCGCGAACTTTCATATCGCCCATCAGTATACCATTCATTCCCTTGCCGCATGGCGCGGTGGCGCGGTCCGGCGTACAATCCACAGATGGAAGAAGGACTGACCCATTTCGACGCGAGTGGCCGGGCACGCATGGTCGATGTCGGCGCGAAGGACGAGACCGAGCGGGTCGCTGTCGCGCGGGGCACGGTGGAAATGCAGCCGGAGACGCTCCGATTGATCCTCGAAGGGCGCGCGAAGAAGGGCGACGTGCTCGCGGTGGCGCAGGTGGCGGGGATCATGGCGGCGAAACGCACGCATGAGTTAATCCCGATGTGCCATCCGCTGCTGCTTACCGGCATCGAGGTCGCCTTCACACCCGACGAAGCGGCGAGCGCGCTCCACATCGCCGCGACGGTGCGAACCTACGGCAAGACGGGCGTAGAGATGGAAGCCCTGACCGCCGTCAGTGTCGCCGCGCTCACTGTGTACGACATGGTCAAGGCCGTGGATCGCGGCATGGCGATCACCAGCGTTCAACTCGCGGAAAAACGCGGCGGCAAGAGCGGCGACTGGACGAGTGGGCGATAGTCAGAGGGGAAGAAGCCAGAAGCCAGAGGCCAGAAGAAAGAAGCCAGAAACCAGAAAATACTATCGTGACTCTTTCAGTATCGCTACGAGTGTCGGGGGCGCGTGTGATTTCCGGCTTCCAGCTTCCAGCTTCTGGCTTCTCGTGTGTGCCTTGCGTCCCAGTGCCGTTCACCCCTATACTGACGGACGCGCGGCGATGCGCGCAGTGGGACGGAGTGGGGAAGAGGCATGGCGGCACGGACACCAAAAGCACCGAACAATAGTACCGGCAAGGTGGGCAGCGCGAAGAAGCCCACGATCAACCGCGCGCAACTGAAGGCGATGGAAGCGCGCGCCGCGAGTGCGGCCCGCGCGGCGGCCTTCGCGCGGGGCGAGGATGTCGATACCGCGCCGGATAGCACGCGCGCCGCGACGAATGCGCGCCGCGACCGCACCGCCCGCGCCGGGAACCGTTCCGGTGTGCGCGCGGGTGCGGAACGCGGTCTCGGCTCCTACTCCGCGCCGGATTTCTCCCTGCGCACGGAGATGGAGTATCAGCGGCGGGACCTGATCCGCCTGCTGATCGTCGCGGCCGTCGTCCTCGCCGTCTTTATCGTCCTGACCTTCTTCCTGCGCTAACGCAGTCATACGCTGTCCGTATCGCTGCAGCGGGGGAATAGTGGAGGCGCGGAGATGGATGCGTTCGTCGTCATGCTTCTCATCGTTATCTTCGGGACGTTCGGCCTTCTTGGTACGACGACCACGAATACGATCTGGTGAGCCGCTAAGTGGCAATACACCACCTCTACCCATCTTGAAACGCGAGATATCGTGGATATCGTGGAAAAGGGTGGTTAATGCCCCGCGCAAGAGTGATCCGTCATCAGATCACTGACCAAATAACGAGCGTAAACAGAATGTCGCGGCACACAAAGCAAACTCAGACAAAGGATGCTTTATACATATCTGTCCCGTCGGTGGCAGGATAGCGCCATGCGGAACACGCGCTTCATCTTCATCGAGGGAATCATGGGCGCGGGCAAGACGACTGCAGCGGAGTGCCTCACTGACCACCTGCAACGGAACGGTATCACCGCGCGGTTCCTGCCCGAAGGCCCGACCATCTCCGAGCGCGAGCACCCGTTGCGAATCGGACCGACGCTGCCGTATCCCCGCGCTGTCTGGCTCGATGCAACGATCGATGAGTACGTCGCGTCGAGCCTGGCGAAGTGGCGGGCCTTCGCGCGTGAGGCGGATGCCGCCGCGACGGTCACGGTGTGTGATGGCCTCTTGTTCCACGGCAACATGACGGACGTGCTCCTCATGGATGCCGAGCGGCAGGTGGTTCAACGCTACGTGACGACCGTGGTCGAGATCATCCACAGCCTCAAGCCAACACTCATCTACTTCCGGCACGCGGATATCGCCCGCGCCGTTCGCGCGGTATGTGACGAGCGAGGGAGTGAGTGGGAACCGATGCAGGTGGCATGGAAGGTAGGCAGTCCCTATGGCGTGCGGCGGGAATTGCGGGGCTTCGAGGTGTTGGTTGAGCTATACCGAGGGTACCGGGCAACTTGCGATGATCTCTACGCGCAGCTCCCGCTGCCGAAGGTCATCATCGTTCGCGATGGCGACTGGGCAAAGTGCTATCGCGACATCCTCACCTTCCTCGAACTCCATCCAGATGGCACGGCGAACGATCTTCCCGAAACGGAGACGACAGACATGTGTAAAGGAGCATGTATCTGAGCGTGCGCAAAGAGACGGGGAGGCAATTGTCTCCCCGTCTCTTTGTATGAATGATGCGGTGCCTTTACCCGAGTTCGTCCTCGTCCTGCGGGCGACGGCTCTCGCCGATCAACTCCTCGTCCTCGACGATCTCATTCTCCTCGGCATCCGGCTCCAACTCCTCATCCTCGTC
>JBBSII010000189.1:0-7727 GCA_038232175.1 Thermomicrobiales bacterium | reverse complement strand
CCTGCTCGGGGAGCGCGACTGCTCGTTGCAGCGGCGGCATCAGAAACTGCTGGAGGAATCGCCCGCGCCGGGCCTGTCATCGCGGCAACGCCAGACCGTGTGGGACATGGCCCTCAAGGGGACGCAGCAACTGCGGTACCGGGGCGCGGGCACGCTGGAATTCCTGATGGACGGCGACGGGCGGTTCTACTTCATGGAGATGAACACGCGCATCCAAGTCGAGCACCCCGTCACGGAGATGGTGACGGGCGTTGATCTCGTGGCATGGCAACTCCGCATCGCGGCGGGCGAACCCTTGACGCTGCCGGAGCGCCCTCGTACGATGAATGGGCACGCGATCGAGTGCCGCATCACCGCCGAGGACCCCGACCGGGGTTTCGCACCGTCGCTCGGCACGATCACGGAATACGTGCCGCCCGGTGGCCCCGGCGTGCGGGTCGATAGCCACCTCTTCGCCGGATACCGCGTCCCCCCCTACTACGATTCCCTGCTTGGCAAGATCATCGTCTGGGCGGACACGCGGGAGGAAGCGTTGAACCGGATGCGGCGGGCGCTCGAAGAGACGGTGATCGGCGGGATCGCGACGACGGTGCCGTTCCACCTGCGGATACTGCGCGACGCGCGTTTTCGCCGTGGCGAGGTGCATACGCGGTTTGTCGAGCAATTGCTGACGGGTGGCGATGCTGCGTAGGCCCGGTAATTGCCTGTTTCCACCCTCGTGTTTACGTGGTAGGCGGAGTGTATGCAAGACGGAATGCCAGCGACCCCCGGCCCGGTAGCAGATGAACAACTCGGTAGGGTGATCGTTGCACAGAGCGTGCTCGCGTCGGTCGTGGAGATGACGGCGTTGAAGGTGCCGGGCGTCGTGCGGACGGTTCCGCGCGGTCGGCGCACCGTCCATCTGACGGTGGAGAGCAACGCGGTGCGCGCGGATATTGGCATCGTCGTTGCGGCGGGGGAGCATGTCGCGGACGTGAGCGCGGTGGTACGTCGCCAGGTTGCGGCGGCAATCGAACGCCTCCTCGGGATGGAGGCGCGGGAAGTGAATGTCTTTGTCCGCGATGTCGAGGGCGGGTGGATACCGCACGACGATCACATCCGGCCTGTGCGGGAGAAGGATCAGACGCTATGACACGAACCTTTGAGGACCCAGCGGTCCTGCTCGATGATGAGACGGAAGATGTTGTGCCGGAGGAAGGGGCGCGTGAGGGCGCGGCGCGCCCCCGGAGACGCGGCGGCGACCCATTCGCCCAGCGGCAGCGGAAGGCGCGCGAGGGCGCGTTGCAGGTGTTGTTCGAGGTCGATCTCGTCGGCCACGATGTGCAGGATGTCCGCGCGCGCCAGTTCGACCAGATGCTGCTCGCGGAAGGGTTCCGCGAGTTCGCGGAGCGGTTGGTTGATGGCGTGCTCGCGCACCGGGATAACCTGGACGCGCTGATCGCGAAGACGGCGCCCGCGTGGCCAATTGACCAGTTGCCGCGCGTGGACTTGAATATCCTGCGCCTCGCGCTGTGCGAGTTGCTGTACAGCGCCGATGTGCCAGTCGGCGCAGTGATTAACGAGGCCGTCGAGTTGGCGAAACGGTACGGCAGTGAGAACTCCGGCAAATTCATTAATGGCACGCTCGGCACCGTCGCGGCGAGGATCAATGGCGGCGAAATCGTGCGCGGCGACCGCGCGACGTAACCAAAAGCGCGCGTCGTGCGTATGCTATACTGAACGGACGGCGCGCCTGGGTGCGTGCCACGATGGAAGCAGTGTGTTAGCGGAGGAGAGCGGGGTGTCCACTTCTACGATCTATGATCGGTTGAAGGGTCTCGTCACGGAGCAGCTCGGTGTGGATGAAGAGGAGATTACGCCGGAAGCGTCCTTTGTGGACGATCTGAATGCGGACTCGCTCGATCTTGTCGAGTTGATTATGTCGCTTGAGGAAGAGTTTGGTCTGGAAATTTCGGATGAAGACGCCGAAAAAATCCTTACGGTCGGTGACGCCGCCTCGTACATCGAGGAGCACCAGAGCTAAGCCTGTTGGTCGCGGCGGCCGAGTCGGCAGGGAATGAGGAAGAGATGGCTCGTACCAGCGCCCGGCCCTCGCGGCTGCTCGTCCCGTTGCGGAACCTGAACCCGGTCCGCGCCTTCAGTCGCGGGCCGAAGAAAGTCAAGCCCGATGCGGACGTGATGACGCTCCAGGAACATCTCCTGGAGTTCCGCTCGCGTCTCGTCAAGTCGATCCTTGCAACCTTCGCGGGGATGATCGTCGGCTTCATCTTCGCGAACCGCGTGATTATCTGGATGACGGACCAGGCGTTGAAGGTCAATAAGAACGTAGTTTTTCTCACGCTCGAACCGGCGGAAGGCTTTATCACCTATTTCAAGGTCGCGGCATACATTGGCGTCGTGATTGCGTCCCCCGTCATCCTCTATCAGATCATTCGCTTCATGGCGCCGGGATTGCTGCCGCACGAGTTGAAGTATCTCCTCTGGGGCATTCCGGTCTCGTCCGGCTTGTTCATTGCTGGGGTGATGTTCGCCAATCTCTACGTGATCCCGTCATTCCTCCATTTCCTCATCACATTCACGCTCGGTCAGAATTTCCAGTTCAGCCCGACATCGGATAAGTACCTCGCCTTCTTCCTGCGCATCTCCATCGGCATCGGTTTGATCTTCCAGTTGCCCGCGTTGCTCTTCATCCTCGCCAAGGTGCGGGTGGTAAACATCGACAAGTTGCGCCGATGGCGGAAGTACGCCTTCCTCGTGTGCGCCATCGCTGCCGCCGCGATCACGCCGACGCCGGACCCGTTCAACATGATGCTCGTCGCACTGCCGATGTATGCACTCTATGAAGTTGGCGCCGTCCTCTCGTACTTCGCGCCTGCTCGCCGCGACCGCGGCAAGTTCTTCCGCCGCCCGAAGCAATTGGCAGCGTGACGGGGAGTGGGTAGTAAACGGTAGACGGTAGTTAGACGCGATAGGCGAGAGTAATAAGAGCCACGGAAGCATAAATCCCGTGGCTGCTCTCTTTGCGCCATCCACACGACGACGATGTTCGTATTTGCCCTCTGCCTACTGCCTACCGTCTATCGTCTACTTACTCCCCGCCGCCGACCGTTGCAGCCACTCGGCCGGCTCGATCAGATCGATGAGGGTGGTTTCCGGAAGGGCGGCGTGGCAGGTCCAGCAGACGAGTTCGTAGACGGGCTGGTCGGCGATCATCTCCCTGCGGACGGACGCCGCGCTCTCGCATCCGCAGAAGGGACAGGCGACGACGGCGACGCGCTTCGTCGGCGGTGCGGCGCGCAGGAGGGCGGGCGCTTCCGTCGCGGCGCGGGCGTCGTCCTCGCGCTTGACAAGGCGGAAGATGTAGAAGAGGAAGATGAGGAACATCACCTTCAGCACCATCGTCGCGATGAAAATGTCGAGCAGCGTGATCTTAGTGGCGAGCAGGATTGGCATGGATGCGCCTCGGGTGGTGCGATGCACAACGGAGTGCCGAACAGCGGTCGTCATGGCGTAGCACATGTGTTTAACGAACGATACCACCGTGGCCGCGTTTATTCACCCCCGCGCCCCGCTGGCGCACGAAGCGCGCCCTGTTGGATTAGCGTCTCGACCGTCACGGGCTGGACGCGCAGCGTGCGCTCGCCCCGGTACGTCACCATGCCCGGCCCCGCGCCCGCGATCTTCCGCACCTGACGGCGCGGCGCGAAATCGACCTCCACGTAGCCGCCGCTCCGTGCCTGGCTGTAGTGCGCGGCGAGCCGCGCCGCGAGTTCGATGGTCGCGGCGTCGCCGGAGCCGTGGGCAATCTGCTCCCCGTCCCACTGGATGATAACGTGCGCGCCGCCGACACCGCGCGCGTGCAGCCACGTATCGTCGCCGTGCGAGAGCGAGAAGGTGACCTGGTCGTTCTGCGGCCCGCTGCGTCCGATCAGGATGCGGTGCCCGGTGCCCGTGACATAAGGGCGCGGGCGGCGCACGGTGAGTTGGCGCTGATTGGCCTGCATCGGCTTGCGCGTGGTGGGCTTCGCCTCCCGCGCGCCGGCGTATTCACGCCATTCGCGTTCGAGCGTCACGAGGTCGTCGAACGCTGTCGCGGTCTCGACGAGGGCGGCGGTCTGGCTGAGATAGGCACGCTCCGTCTCGGCGTGCGCGATGCGCTCCGGCAAGCCCTCGGTCGCACGTTGCGCCTTGCGATACTGCTCGAAGTAGCGTTGCGCATTTGCGGAGGGCGACAGCGCAGGGTCGAGAGCGATGCTCAGCCCGTCATCGGTCGTCAGTGTCGTCTGCCGGGGAGTGATGGCGTAGGCATTGGCGTAGATCGCCTCGCCCTTGCGCCGGTTCAGTTCCGCCGCCTCCGCGCGATGCAACTCGCCCCGCATCGCGGCGAGGCGCGTCTCCACGCGGGCCGTGGCATCGGCAATCGTCTGCACGAGGCGGTTGCGCCGTTCGCCATGAGCCGTCGCGCGGTCCGTTTCGGCGAAGAAGCGCGCGGCGATTGCCGAGATCGAGGGGGCGGTCTCGCCCATCACCGACGGATCGGCGGCGAACGACGCCAGCGGTATCGGCGAGAAGGCGACCGGATGCGCGTCGCGCGTGTAGAGCATTGGTTGCCACGCATTATGGTCGATGGGCTGCACGAGTTCGTGCACGGTCGTTGCCAGTTGCGCGGGGTCGCAGGCGGTGGCGGGGCTGTTGATATCGCCGGTGACGCGGAAGGCGATCTCGCGGGCAACCTGCGGGCTGATGCCCCGGAGCGAGCCGACAAGCATCGTGGCGAGGGTGATCCGGTCGCCGGCGAGGAGGCAGGCGTCGCGCAGCCGCGCGCTCGTGACCGAACGCGGGTCCGCCTTCTCCTGCGGCGGCGGGGGCGCGTACCGCAGATGCGGCAGGATGGGGCGCACGCGGCTGATGGAGGGCGGCACGCGCTTCAAGGCGTCCAGAATCGTGCCGAGTGCGTCGAGGAGGATCGTGTTGGAGTGGCGGCCCATCACCTCAATGATGAGCGTCGTCTCCGTCAGCGTCCATCCCGGAGGCAATGTGCGTGGGTCGTCGGCGTCGTCGGGTGCGGGGTCAGGTTCGTCGCGGTCATCGCGGTCGTCGCTTTCGCTCTCCTTGACGGGCGGGGACGCCTTGACGATACTCAGCGCCAACGTCCGCTCCAGGGCGGGCTGCGCCAGGTTGACGATGCGCCCGCCGCGCACATGCTTGCGGAGCAGGAGCAGAAAGGGCGTGACGCGCGCGGCGTCCGGTGTGAGCCGCTCGCGGACGAGATGCACCCGCGCCGCCTGCGGATGATCGCTGATCAGTAGTTGATGGCGCGCGCCGTGGCTGAAGATTTCGACAATGAGCGTGCGCTCGTCCGCGAGGCCGACACGCTGGATGCGGCCACCGAGGATCGTTCGTTTCAGTTCATCGGCAACCGCGCGCATGGTGAGCGCATCGAACACGAGTAATCCTTTCCGCCGCGCGACACGTACAGGAGAGTGTACACCGCACGCGCAGTGTCGCGGAGGTCGAGGTGCAGGGATGGCGACGGAGTTGATCCACATCGGGTTCGGTCATCTGGTCGCGATGAATCGCGTGGTGGCGATTGTCGCGCCGGAAAGCGCGCCGCTCAAGCGGGTGATGAAGGAGGCGCGCGACCACGGGACGCTGATCGACGCGACATCGGGGCGCCGGACGAAGTCCCTGCTGTATCTCGACAACGGCATGGTGCTCGCGGCGGCGCTCGGGCCGGAGACCATCGCGGGACGGCTCGGTGCCGGGCGGCAGGGCCGTGGAGCACCCGGCGGAGCGGACGACGACACGGCCCCGCGCGATGAGTCGTCGCGCGGGGAACCGAGAGATGCGAGGGGTGCATGACGATTGAGCGTGACGGTGGCATGAACGACCGCGCCAATGATCTGATCGATTCGCTGCGCAACGCGGCGCGCCCCCTGCTGATCGTCATTTCCGGCCCGTCCGGTGTCGGCAAGGATACCGTGATCGAGCGGATGCGGCAGTCCCTGCCCGATTGCTACTATGTCGTCACCGCCACCACGCGCGAACGCCGACCGGGTGAGATCGATGGCGTGCACTACATCTTCTACACGCGAGAGCGGTTCGTGGAGGATGAGCAGGCGGGCGAATTTCTGGAACACGCGGAGGTGTACGGCAACCATTACGGGGTGCTGAAAGCGCCGGTGCGGCAGGCCCTCCGCCGGGGTAAGGATGTCGTCGTCAAGGTGGACCCGCAAGGTTCGGCGGCCATCCGTCGGCTCGCGCCGGAGGCGTTACTGATCTTCCTGCTGCCTCCCGACATGGGCGAACTCGCGCGCCGCCTCCATTCGCGCAAGACGGAAGACCCGCTCGCCCTCTCCCGCCGCATCTCAATCGCCAGCCGTGAGATCGCGACGAGCGAACTGTTCGACTACTACGTCATTAACGAGTCGGAGCAGATCGACCGGACGGTCGAGCAGATCGAGCAGATCATCGCGGTGGAGAAACGTCGCATCCATCCGCGCGAGGTCGATCTGTAGCGCACATTCCACAACAGTGACATCGAACCGCCGAGGGGGACTGAACACAGAGGACGCAGAGGGCACAGAGAGCACAAAGAAAATCTAAAATACGTCTATCTTTTCTGTGTGCTCTGTGTGCTCTGCGCCCTCTGTGGTGAATCCCCTGCCCATCTATGTACGGGCCGTGTGTGCCGCTGTGGATGGTGTCATGGGGCGTTCGACGACCAGCCGCCAGTGTGGCAGATCAATCACCGGGCCATCGGAGGGGATCGACGATGCTCCCGTTGGGTATGCGACGATGCGGTGTGCCTGCGGGCGGGGCGCACCCGCCGCTTTCCATCTATCCAGCACCCGCGCCAACCAGTCGGCGGTCTCCGCGCTGCCGTAGGAGCGGACGCTCGCGGTCATCTTGCCATCCATCGCCTCCGGGATGCCGATGATGCATCCGCTCGTGCCCGTGGCATCGAATAACCCGTAGGCATCCCCCACGAAGCCGTACCGCACGTCTTCGGACGAGACGAGGGCGAAGATGAATGATTGCCCCGGCGCCGCGAGCGTGAACGCGAGCGCGTAGAACCAGCCCGCCCCCACCTGTGGGAGATCGCGCGGTGTCGGCGGCGTCTGCAAGAGCGCGGCGATTGGCTTCGCCAGGTGCGCGGTCGCGTTCGTGAGTCGCACGCGCAGACCCGGTGCGGGCGTGGTCGGGTGGCTGCCCGTCGCGCCGTTGCCCATGCTGCCGCGCAGCGACATAAAGCCGCACGGGCAGAGGGACAGACTGCTGAGCACGCCGCCGCGCTTCTCGAAGGCGATCGAGAGTTGCGCCGGGCCGACGGTCAGCGGCAGCACGAGGATGCCGCCCTCCGTCAGTTGATCGAACCAGGCTGGGGCGATGTCGCTCGCATTGACGGTCAGGATGACGCGGTCATACGGCGCATTCGCCGCCCAGCCGTGCGCGCCGTCGCCCGTGATCACATCGACATCGGTGATACCGATGGAGGTGAGGTGCCGCATGGCGGCGTCGGTGATGTCCGTGTCGATATCAATCGTCGTCACATGCCCGGTCGGGCCGACCAGCGTGCGGAGGAGCGCGGCGTTGTACCCCGTGCCTGCGCCAATTTCGAGCGCGCGCATACCGGGGGCGACGGCGAGTTGCTCCAGCATCAGCGCGACGATTGCCGGTTGCGATGCGCTGGAGATCGCGGTGCCGTCCGGCGTGAACTTCGTCGG
>JBBSII010000188.1:0-7753 GCA_038232175.1 Thermomicrobiales bacterium | reverse complement strand
TGGCTGCTACGGCGCGACCGACGCGGTCGTCCACATGATGCACCAGGTCTGCATCAAGAACATCGCCAAGGCGGAGTTCACACTCGGCGTGGTCCTGATGATGATTGAGACGGTCGGCATCGAGCAGTTCCAGCATGTACAGGAGAAGGCCGCCGAGGTGATGACGTATCTGGAGACGATGAAGGCGTGCCTCCGCGCCGCCGAGGCGGACGCGCACCTCGACCAGTGGGGCGTGATGACCCCGGCGCGGATGCCGCTCGACATCGCGCGGAACATGTTCCCGAAGATGTACCCGCGCATCGTCGAGATCATCCAACTCCTCGGCGCGAGCGGCCTGATGGCGACGGCAACCGAGTCTGATTTTGACGGCCCGGTGGCGGCTGATGTGAACAAGTACCTCCAGGCGGCAAACGCGGACGGCAAGGAGCGCGTGCACCTCTACCGCCTCGCGTGGGACATCGCCTGCTCCGGCTTCGGCGGGCGACAGGAACTCTATGAGCGCTACTTCTTTGGTGATCCGATCCGCATGATGAGCGCCCTGTACTTCGGCTACGACAAGGAGCCGCTTAAGGAGCACATCCGCGCCTTCCTGCATCAGGACGATGTCCCGGCAGGCGCCGCACCATCGGCGGCGGCGGTGGCCGGTGACTGAGTCGGGGATCGACCCGAAGGAGTTTCGGCGCGTCAGCGGCCTCTTCGCCACGGGCGTGACGGTCGTCACGATGCGTATCGGTGACAACGTGCACGGGATGACGGCGAACGCCTTCACGACGCTCTCGCTCAATCCGCTGCTCATCATCGTCTGCATCGACCGGCGCGCGCGGATGCACCCGCTCATTCAGGAGGCGGGCACATTCGCCGTCAACTTCCTCCACGAGGGGCAGGAGGCGGTCTCGCGCAACTTCGCCGGCCAGCCGCAGGAGAGCGTCGCGGATTCGCTGCGCTTCTCGGAGGGCGACGGCGCGCCGATCATTGTCGGGTCGCTCGCGTCGATCCGCTGCGCCATTCACGAACTGATTCCCGGCGGGGACCACGAGATCGTCATTGGCCGGGTAACGGCGTTGATTCGCGGCAATGTCGGGGCGCACCCGCTCATCTACTTCGCTGGCGGCTACCGCAGGCTGCTCGTCGAGTCGGAAGCCGGGCATTCCGCCCCTGACCCCTTCCTCAATCGGAAGGTGCGCGTCTATCACGAGGAATGGCACGGCTAAGAGACATTTGCAACAACCAATCCCCCCCCTCTCCATCGCTAAAATGGCCTGACGTGTGCCGTGCTCTCAGGGCGATGGCTCCGTACGAGAGGGGCCGGGGGTGAGGAACCACCCCGAATCAAAGGAGTAGCAAGCATCATGCACCGCACGCGCGTCTCGTCCGGCAGCATCTGGGAAGGGCGCGTCGGCTTCTCGCGCGCGATCCGGGCGGGGAATTGGGTCTGCGTCTCCGGCACGACCGCGACCGATGCGGACGGCAACGTCGTTGGCGTGGGTGACCCGCACGCACAGACCGTCGCGATTATCGAGAAGATCGAGCGGGCGTTGCGGGAGGTAGGCGCGACGCTCGCGGATGTCGTGCGGACGCGCATCTACGTTGTGAACGTGAACGATTGGGAAGCGGTCGGTGCAGCGCACGCCCGGTTCTTCGGTGACGTGCGACCCGCGAACACACTGATTGAGGTGAGTCGACTCGTCGGTGCGGGGTATCTCGTCGAGATCGAGGCCGACGCGCTGATCGGCGACGCCCCGTGAAGTTCTCCCTGCGCCTCAACAACGACCTGGCCGTGCCGGAGTACGTGGCGATGGCCCGCGAAGCGGAAGCGGCGGGCTTCGACCAATTCTGGGTCAGCAACGACCTCTTCCTGCGCGCGGTTCCGGTGATTCTCACCGCCGTCGCGCTCGCGACCGAGCGCATCGCGATCGGCACCTGCGTCCTCAACCCGTACACGATGCACCCCGCCGAAATCGCCATGCTCGCCGCGACCCTTGATGAGGTGAGCGGCGGGCGGTTCAATCTTGGCATCGCCGCCGGTGGGTCGGAACTGCTGAAGTGGGTCGGCATCACGCACGACGTGCCGCTCGCCGCCACCCGCCGCGCCATCGCGCAGATCAACGCGACCCTCACTGGCACGCCTGCGGACGAGTGGACATCCGAGGCGTATCTGCGGTTCCCGGCGCGCCGACGGGTGCCGATCTACCTCGGTGCGATGGGGCCACGGATGCTCCGCCTCGCGGGGGAAGTCGCGGACGGCGTGCTCCCGCTCCTCTTCCCGCCGGAGCACTTCGCGACCGTGCGCCCGCTGGTGGAGGAAGGCGCGGCAGCGGCGTACCGTTCGATGGAGACTCTCGACCTCGCCGCCTGCATCTGGGTCTCATTGTCCGATGATTACGCCGCCGCCGAGGCCGTGCTGCGGGACAAGATCGCCTACTACGGCGCGGGGTTCGGCCCGCTGATCTTCGACCGGCTCGGCGTCACGAAAGAAGATTTCGCGCCGATCGAGCACGCCATCCAGACCGAGCGTGACCCGTTGAAGGCACGGGCGCTCGTCAACGACAAGATGCTCCGCATCGGCATCGTTGGCACGTCAGCCAACTTGATTGAGCGGTTGGAGACGCTCGTCGCGATGGGCGCGCGGCATCTCAGTTTCGGGCCGCCGCTTGGCCCCGACCCCATCGAAGCGGTTCGCATCATCGGCCAGACGGTGATCCCGCACTTCGCCGGTCGGTGAGCCGCGTTCATTGTGGCTACACCGTGAAGCGCGCGCAATCATCGGGCACGCTCACCGGACCATCGTAGACGGCGCACGCCTCCGCGAGCACGTTTTCAGGGTGTGCGTACCGCGCGAGATGCACGAGCACGAGGGCGCGCGCATTCGCGGCGACCGCCATCTCCGCCGCCTCCCGCGCGATGGGGTGCATCAGTTGCCGCGCCCGCGCCGCCCACTCCGCACCGTCCGCTTCGGCGCACAAGGCATCGCAGAGGAACAAATCCGCGTCTCGCGCGCACTCAACCATGCCCGCGTTCGGCACACCATCCGCGCTGAAGGCGAGCACGCGCCCGCCCTGCGTCACCCGCACCGCGACGGTCGGCACGCGATGCTCCGCGCCGAAGAACTCGACGGTGAAGCCGCCGATCTCGCGGCGATCACCCGCCCCGATCGTCATGCGCTCGACTGCGGGGTGGATGACCCACTCCGGGAAACAGGCGTCCATCAGCGCGGCGATGCCCGCGTGCGTGTCCGTCTGCGCGTGGATCGTCAGCGGAATGTTCGCGAGAAAAAGCGACGGCATCCCGCCCGCGTGATCCAGGTGGCGGTGCGTGACGATCACGTTGCGGAGTCCGCCGATTGGCTGCCCGATACGCGCCAGTTGCCGGGGCAACTCGAAGCCGCCGCAGGTGTCGATCAGGAGCGGCTCGCAGCCGTCGGCAGTGACGAGCAGCCCCGTCGCGCAGCGGTTTGGGGCCAATGGTGATCCCGTGCCGAGTACCGTTACATCCATCGCTGCCTCCTTTCACTGTTGTGTGGCGATCATTCTGTGAGAACCAGTGGCGCGGGCACGGGATTGAGCAGCCCATCCGTCACGAGCAGCGTGCGTATTTCCGCCGCCACCTCGCGCGCCCGCTCCTCATGCACGCAGTGGCCGCCGCCCTCCAGCGTTGTCATCGTCGCGTCCGGGAAGCGCCGCCGCAGAAACGCGACATCGTCCCACGTCACCTGCATGTCCCGCGTGCCCCAGACGATGTGCAACGGGCAGCGGATGTGGCTCGCGTCGGTGACCACCCGGAAATCGTCCGGGTGGCGGAAGAGCGCGGAGTACGACCACGCCGCGCCCGGCGCGCGCAACGCCCGCCGGAGCGCGATCTGCGTGTGCGGGTCCATCGCGGCGCGGTCGGCGTACGCGGGCGCGGAGAGCAACCGGTACGGCAGGTGGGTAATGGCGGCGTACAGGAGGCGTGTCAGGCCGGGCCGACTGAATGCTTCGAGGATGCGTCGTTCTCGCGGCCCGATCTCGTCGCCATAGAACAGCCCGCCGGGCGCGATGGCGATCACCGCAGCCGCCGCGTCCGGGTGCGTGCCCGCCCACTCGATGCCGATCATGCCGCCGAACGAGTGCCCGACCGGGACGACCGATTGCCAGCCGTACTGCGCGCGGCAGTGTTCGAGTTGCCGCACGTAGAAGTCGCGCCCGTACGGCGCGTTGCGGGGCTTGCTCGACCGGCCAAAGCCGATCAGGTCAATCGCGTAGACGGGCACGTCCGGGCCGATGTCGCGGATGCAGCGCGCCCACTGCTCGGCGCACGCCGCGTAGCCGTGGATGAGGATGAGCGGCGGCGTGGCGCTCCCCGGCGCGGGCCGTTCCCACACGCGGTACCGCATCCCCGCCCACGTCTGCCATCGCTCCCGCACCGTCACGTTGCCCATACGCCCCTCTACGATGACAACGACCGCAGCCACGCCGCCGCAATGCACATCGCGCAGCCGATCAACAGCCCCCAGTTGCGTTGCAGCACCGCGACGGTGGGCCGCACCGCCACGCCAATCGCCGCCACAGCGAGCAGCACCGCCGCGCACGCGATCAGGACGACGACCATGCCGCCATGCGACCGCACGAGCGCGGCCACAACCCCCAGCGTCAGCGCGAACGAGCCGATGCAGAGGGCGCGCGCGGTCCGCTTGCCCACCACCTGAACGATGCCCCGGATGCCGCCCTCCGCGTCGCGCTCCGCATCGGGCAAAGCATTCGCAAGGTGCAGACCGAAACCGATCAGGACGCCCAGCGGGTACGTGAACCACAACCGTGGCGGCGCGCCTCGCACGCAGATCCACGCCCAGATCGGTAGGATCGGCAGGCCGAGCACGTACGGGAGCGCCGAGAACGCTGTGCGCTTCAGCCAGAGGTCATACACAAGCCCAGCGGCAGTCATCGCGACGACGAGGGCGAGCGACCGCACGCCGAGCGCGACCCCCGCGACCAGCGCGACGACGAGGGCAAGCGCACCGAGAACGTACGCGCCCGCGACGCTCGCGCGCCCCGCGATCAGCGGCTTGGATGGCTTCGCGATGGCGTCGAGGTCGCGGTCCCGCAGGTCGTTGACGACCCCGACCGCCGCCTGCGACCCGACAATCGCCGCGACGATCAGTGCAACCCGCGCCGTCCCCGGCCAGCCGCGATGGGCGAGCAGCGCGAACGCGGCGGCGGCAACGCCATTCATCGCCACCGGGAACGGGTGGAGCAGCCGCAGGTAGCCGCCCGCGCGCCACCGCCACCCGGACGGCACCGCCGCCGCATTCTGCCCCACCGCAACCTGTTCGCCCACCGCGCACCTCACCCCTGACGACGAGTTCCGTTCTGGTATCATACCCGCTCTGAGGGCTGGAGGCATGAACGATGCTCCCTGCATGATCGATCAGCGCAAAGGAGACCGGCATGACCACGACCACGACCGCACCCGCATCGACGCGGGCGATGACCGCAACGGACTTGTTCGCGCTGCGGTTTGTCGATGATATCGCGCTCTCGCCCGACGGCGCGTGGATCGCCTGCACCGTGACGCACGCCGACGGCGACGTGAACCGCAACCGCGCGAGCATCTGGATCGTGCCCACGGCGGGCGGCGAGCCGCGTCAGGTGACGAGCGGCGAGAAAAAGGACACGAACCCGGCGTGGTCGCCCAACGGCACACGCATCGCCTTCGTCTCCGACCGCGACGGGAAGGGGCAAATCTACCTGCTCGACCTCGCGCACGGCGGCGAGGCGGTCGCGCTGACACACGACAAGGAGCACGCGGCGTCGGAGCCGGTCTGGTCGCCGGACGGCGCGCAAGTCGCGTTCCTCTGCAACGTGCCGTCCGTGCCGGAGCCGGAGCACAACGTCGCGTACACCGACGACACCGACAAGCCGAGAATCATCACCCGCGCCAAGTACAAGTACGATGGCGAGGGCTTCTTCGACCACACGCGCAAGCAACTCTTCGTCGTCCCGCTCGCGGGCGGCGAGCCGCGTCAGTTGACCAGCGGCACGATGAAGGTGGGCGGGCCTGCGTGGTCGCCGGATGGTGCGCGCATCGCCTTCGTCTCGAACCGCAGCGAGGACGAGGATCACGACCCGCGCATGGATGTCTGGACGGTCGAGGTCGCATCCGGCACTCTGAAACAGGTGACGCCGCACGACGGTGCGTACGGCAGCCCCGCATGGTCGCCCGATGGCCGCACGCTCGCGGTCGTCGGCCACCAGCACCCCGCGAAGGGCGGCACGAACGACCGGCTCTGGACGGTGCCCGCGACCGGCGGCGCCCCGACACAGGTGACGGACTTCGACCGCTCCATCGGTGCGGGCATCATGTCCGACACCGGCGCGGCGGAGCGGCGGCAACCCGTCTGGATCGGTGCGAACCTGTATTTCCTCGCCGCCGTTGAGGGCAGCGCGCAGGTCTTCCGCGTGCCCGCGTCGGGCGGCGACGTGACGCCGGTCACGCACGGCGTGCACGCCATCGCCGGGTGGGACATCACCCGCGACGGCGCGTATCTCGCCTTTGGCGCGTCCACCCCGACGAATCCAGGCGAGGTCTTCGGTCAGCGACTCGATGGCGCACACGAGGCGACGCAACTGAGCAATCTCAACGCGGACGTGCTGCGCGAGGCGTCGGCGAGCGACGCGGAGGAGTTCTGGCTGGACGCGGGCGACGGCACCGGCGAGCGCATTCAGGGCTGGATCGTCAAGCCGCCGGGCTTCGACCCGCAGCGGTCGTACCCGCTCATCCTCGAAATTCATGGTGGCCCCGCCGCCTCCTATGGCGTCGGCTGGTTCCACGAGTTTCAATACTTCGCCGCGCGGGGCTACGTCGTCGTCTACACCAACCCGCGCGGGTCGCAGGGGTACGGCGAGGCGTTCTGCACGAGCATCTATCAGGACTGGGGCACCAAGCCGATGATGGATGTGATGGCAGCGGTCGATCACGTCATCGCGCAGGGGTCCATCGACACGGAGCGCCTCTACGTCACCGGCGGGTCGTACGGCGGCTACATGACGGACTGGGTCGTGACGCACACCGACCGCTTCCGCGCGGCGGCGACGCAGCGCAACGTCTCGGACTTGCGCACGCTCGCCCTCGCGGACGACACGGGCACGCTCTGGCTCGGCAATTACTTCGGCGGCATGCCGTGGGACGAGCCGGAGGTCTACGCGCGCAATTCCCCGATCACGCACATCGCCCACTGCACGACGCCCCTCTTCATCGAGCACGAGGAGGAGGACCACCGCTGCCCGATGGATCAGGCCGAGCAGGTCTACAACGCGCTGCACAAACTTGGCGTCGAGACCGAACTCGTCCGCTACCCGAAGGAGCCGCACGGCATGAGCCGCGACGGTGGCCCGCTCCACCGTGTTGACCGCCTGCAACGCATCATCGATTGGTTCCAGCGGCACAGCGGGTAACGAGGAACCCGGACCACACCGAATCGACGCAGAGGACGCAGAGACGCAGAGAACACAGAGGGAGAAGAGAATTACGGAATGCGTTCCCATCTTCTTTTTGTATTCCTCTGCGTCCTCTGCGCCTCTGCGGTTCATTTGGTTTCTCCCCGCTGCGCCTCTGCGGTTCTCCCCGGTTTATCGTCCCTCGTTATTCGCTCCTTTCTCGTCCCGTCCAGAGTCCAGAAAGTCCAGATGTAGGGGGTTCGGGATTTCTGGATCGCATCGTGTGCAGATGACAGCACCGTACCGGTGCCAGATCGCGGGCGCGGGTGTACCCTTCGTAC
>JBBSII010000187.1:0-7782 GCA_038232175.1 Thermomicrobiales bacterium | reverse complement strand
TCGAGCATCGGGCGCTCGTGCATGAGCGTCTGCAAGTGCGCCGGCGTCGGCGATGTCGGCTACATCGCGCGGTGGACGATGGAGATCACGAACCACTCGCACGCGACCATCGAGTTGCCCGTCGGGCTGCGCGTCGCGCAGATCCTCTTCTTCGAGGTTGGCGAGACCGAGAAGCATTACGCGGGCAAGTACGGTCAGACGGCGACGTGGTCCCCGCACGACATGCTCCCGCGCCTCTACAACGACTGGGACATGCTCCACCTGCGCCCGACACAGGGCGAATAAGATGCTCGCAGGGGTGCGCGGCGTCGTCAGTGGCGTGTTGCCGGACGCGATTTATCTCGACATCGGCCCGATCACGCTGCAAGTCGCGGTCTCCAACACGACGCTCGCCGCCCTCCCGCGCGATGGGACGGTGGCACGCCTCGTCACCCACCTCTATCTGCGTGAGGACCTGATCGCGCTCTACGGGTTCGCGACGGAGACCGAACTCGGGTTGTTTCGCCTGCTGCTCGGCGTGACGGGCGTTGGCCCGAAAGTCGCGCTGAACATCTGCGGGTCGGGCGAGTCGTCCGTTGTGCTGCAAACCATCGCCGCCGGGGACACGGACGCGCTCGCGCGCGTTCCCGGCATCGGCAAGAAGACGGCGGCACGCCTCGTCCTCGAACTGCGCGGGAAGCTGGATCAACTCGTCGGCGGCGCGCTTCCGAGCGCCGCACCGACCGGCGGTGGCACAGCCGACGACATGAGCGAGGTGATCGCGGCGTTGCAGGCGCTCGGCTACTCCGCGACGGAGGCGTACACCGCGCTCCGCGACTCGGACCTCGCGGATGGCATGACGATTGAGGAACGGGTACTGGCGGCGCTGCGGCGCATGGGCCAGTCGCGCTGAACACCGATCCGCTGGAACCGTACCCTACGTCGGCCCCGTGCCGAGGGCCGCATTCACAGCAGCGGTGAGCGCGCCCGAACTCACTGGCTTCGTGAGGAAGAACGTCGCTCCCGCCTCCATCGCGCGGTCCTGATCGGATTCCTCGCCGCGCGCGGTCAGCATGATAATCGGCAAATCCGCACCGGTCGGCAACGCGCGAATCCGGCGCGTCAGTTCGATGCCGTCGAGCAACGGCATCATCAGGTCGGTGACGAGCACGTCGGGCACCCGCGTCGCCATCCGCGCGAGCACCGCGACGGGGCTGGTGTCCGTTTCGACAGTGTGCCCGTATCGCTCCAGAATAAGGCGGCATACCCGCAAATTCACCGGGTTATCATCGACGACCAGAACATTTGCCACGCACCACCCCGCTCACACCATGACGCCTATGCCGAAATGGAATTCACCGCCGCGCGCACGTCCGGCGTGATGTCGAACGCGCGGTCGAGCATCGTCAGCGTCAGCACCTGGCGAACATTCGGTTGCACGCCCGCGAGCCGGAACTGCTTGCCCAGCGAGCGAAAGGTCTTCAGGCCGCTGATGAGCGACGCCAGCCCCGACGAATCGATGAACGACACCTTCGTCAGGTCCACCACCGCGCTATACGCGCCGGTGCCGTACTCGCGGAATGCTTCCTTCGCCTGCGGCGCGGACAACGCATCGAGATGACCGTCCATTGCGATGATCGCGACCGCGTCCTCCACCGTAACCGTGACATCCATTCAATCGCCTCCCCTTTTGCCAAATTGCTTTTCGAGTCGCCAATGATTGCACGTGTCGTCCTCTCGGCTATACGTCACACGATCGACACATTGCTGGATGATGAACGAGCCGTAGCCGCCCTCGGCAAGAAGTTCCAGATCGGGAAGCGTCGGCTCCCTATTCGGTGTGAACGCCGCGCCGGTGTCGAAAAAGTCGAGCGTCACCGCGCTGTCGGCACTCGTGGCGCGCACATCGACCGCACCGGGCGCCGCGTCGCGGTAGGCGTAATTGACGATGTTCGTCGCCAGTTCCGAGACGGCGAGCTGCAACTGATAGACCTGTTCGCTGTGGGAATCGGATTCGAGCACATCCGTGCAGAACGCCTCAACCGCGAGCCGCAATGGCGTGAGGTAGTGGAGCGTGGCGGGGAACCGAAACGTCATTTCGCGCGCTGGCATCGTGTCACGCCTCCGCTTTCAGGATAATCAGCGTGATGTCGTCACGCTGGACGGGCGCGAAGGTGCGTACGTCTTCGAGGATGGCATCGCGGATGTGGCCGGGTGCGTTACGCGCGCATGTCGTCAGTAATTCGTGAAGCCGCTCGTCGCTGTAAAATGCCCCATCGGGCGCCATCGCCTCCGTGACGCCGTCGGTGTAGAAGAGCAACAGGTCGTTCTCTTGCAGCGTGACCGTCGCGTTCTCCACCTCGATCCCAACATCCACGCCGAGCGGTAGACCGGTCGCAGGGAGCACATGGAGTTGCTGTTCCGCGTCCGACCATTGCAGGATCGGCGTGTGGCCGGCATTCGCGTAGGCCAGCACGCGCGCGACGGGGTCATACGTCGCGAGGATGCAGGTTACGAACGACTCGATGCGCGAGAGTTCGTCCGCGATGAACCCCTGCACGGCGCGGAGGGCGAGCGCGGGCGACTGGACGTGCCGCATCTCCGCGCGCATCGCGCTCAGGCACATCGTCGTGACCAGCGCGGCGGCGACGCCCTTCCCCGCGACATCGCCAATCGCGAGGGCCAATGGCGCGCCCTCCTCGGCGCGCTCGTCCGGGTGGGTATAGAAGTCGCCGCCAACTTCGCTCGCGGGCGTCATCGTCGCGGTGATCGAGACGTGCGGCGCGCCGGGGAAGGGGGTCGGCAGGAGCGCGGTCTGGATCTGCGCGGCGAGTTCGAGATCGCGCGCCATGCGGCTGCGGCGAATCTGCTCCTCCTGCAATGCGAACTGGCCCGCGATGGCGATGCTCTGCTCGGCGACCGCCTGCATCAGTTTGCGGTTGCCCGCCGTGAAACCGTCGAGTTTTGTCGCGCCGAAACACGCGGCGGTCACGGCGCCCTGCAGCGTCACAATCGGCGCGACGACGGCGCTGGAGACGCCCGTCGCCTCCGCGACGCCCACGGTGCCGGAAACTGCCGCAGCGTCGTTGGCGACGAGCGGACGGTCGGACGCACTCACCACCCGATGCGTGGCGAGCAGAAACGCTCGTTCAGGCACGCTGCCGTCGGTCAGAACAAGGAGCGATTTCTCCGGCTGTTCGATGACGAGCGCGCCACCGTCCGCGCCGATGATGTGACGCGCCTGTTGTAGCAGCATCGAGAGCGCATCCGCAAGCGTCGCGGAGGTCGACAACATGCGCGCGATTTCATAGAGGAACGTCAGTTGGTCGTAGGTGTCAACCAACTCGTCCGTCATGGTGTTGAGTTCGGTCTCTGCCGCGAGCGCGATGGCAACGAGGTTTGCGATCGATGCCAACCACGGCTCGACCGTCGGATTCTTCATGTCGCTGCCAAGCAGGGCAAGCGTTTCGCCATCGATCACCACGGGCGCCACGCTGCCGGGCGTGGGTGCATCGGCCTCGTACAACCGGAGCGCATCGCCGGACACGTCGCACAAGGCGGCGGCCCATGTGTCCCAGTTCCGAGAGTGCACGGCGCACCACGCCCGGACACGCTCGCAATTGGCGGAATGTCGGGTCAGTGTCGCATCCACGGGCGTCATTACGCCTGCACGCCATCAGGAGACGCGGCTGCCTCGCTCTCCACGAGGTACGAAGCGATAATTTCGGGGAAAGCGCGCGTGTCGATGGGCTTCGCGACGTAACCCGTGCACCCGGCTTTGAGGAACATCTCCCGATCACCCGGCATCGCGTACGCCGTGAGCGCGACAATTGGGATGGTCTTGAAACGCTCATCCCGTCGCAGGCGGCGAGTAATTTCCAGGCCATCGACATCCGGCAGTTGAATATCGACGAGGATGATATCCGGCGTGGTGTCCACAAGGGTCGCTAACGCCTCCTTACCATCGGTCGCCTCGAGGAGCGTGTAGCCGAGCGGGCGCAACAACAAGCGCATCAGCCGCATGTTGCGTTCGTTGTCCTCAACAATGAGCACAGTCGTCATGCGCTGCTCCAGGCGATGCATACGTATCGTCGCGTGTCCGCGCGTAGTATACATCACAACCGCGAGGTACCGAAAGAGATAGACCGACCAGAATTTTATTACTGCCGTTCATCATACACGCGTCGCATTCGCGCCCCGAACCGCACCGCGAGTTCGTATGAAATCGTGTTTGCATCGCGCGCAAGTTCGGTGATGCGCTGCTCCGCACCGACGATCACCACGCGATCCCCCACCGAAACCGGAGTCGGATCGGGGATGGCAACGACGCACTGATCCATCGAGACCGCGCCGATGATCGGGCACCGCGCCCCATTGATGAACACCGCACCGGCGTTCGTCAGCGCGCGGGGCAGGCCGTCCGCGTAGCCGAGCGGCACCAGCGCGGCCCGATGCGGCACGGCGGCGACATAGCGACGCCCGTACCCAACCGCCGCTCCCGTGTCCAGCGTGATAACCCGCGCCACCGCGCTCCACACCGCCATTACCGGGCGCATCCCCGGTATGAGTGGGACCTCCTCGGACGGGGGGATGCCGTACAGCGCGATTCCCACGCGCACCATGTCCCACGGCGCGACCTGTTGCAGCACTGCCCCCGAGTTGGAGAGATGGATGATCGGTGGGCGCAGGCCTGCTTGATCGAGCGCATCGACAATCTGCGCGAACCGCCGTGCTTGTTCATGCAGGTACGGGTCATTCGGTGCATCGGCGGTCGCGAAGTGCGACGAGAGTCCCTCGACGTGCACCGCGTCCATCGCACGCAGACGCGCGAGAAACGCACCGAGTTCGTGCGCTGGCACACCGAAGCGATGCAGCCCCGTATCGACCTTCACATGGATGTGGTACGGCGCGCAACCGAGCCTTCGCGCACACTCCGTGATCTCCCCCACCGGCGAAGAATCATCGACGGTCGGCGTGAGATTCCACGCGACGAGAGCCGAAACCTCATCCACAGCGAGCGGGCCGAGCACGAGGATTCGCACCGTATCGAACCCGGCGCGTCGCAGCGCGATGCCCTCGGACACAGTCGCGACGCAGAGCCACGACGCGCCACCGTCCAGCGCGGCACGGGCTACCGCGACATCACCGTGACCATACCCATCCGCCTTCACAACCGCTGCGAGTGTTGTATCTTGTGGGATATGTTTCCTCAGGATCGCCGCGTTGTCACGAATTGCCGTCAGATCGACCGCGACGAACGAGCGCCGACGGTCCTGCTCGTCACGGCCATCCCCGCGAACGGATTCGCTCACCATCGCGCGTCAGACACCCATGATCTCGTACATCGCGGCGGCAATCGCGGGGAGGAGATCCGTCGCGACCATCCCGTACGCGCCGACAGCGTCTGATGCGATCTCCGCCGCCCGCGCGCCGACATGGACGCCGACAATCGCGGCATCGAGCGGCGACAATCCCTGCGCCAAAAAGCCACCGATCGTGCCGGACAGGACATCCCCGGTTCCTGCCGTCGCCAGGGCGGCATTGCCGCCCGGCGCGGCCCAGAGAACACCGCCGGGCGCGGCGACAATCGTCGGTCCACCCTTGAGCACGACGACCTGATTCCACTTGTCGGCGTGCTCCTGCGCGGTTTTCCACGGGTCGCGCTTCACATCCTCCACGTCGCATCCCGCGAGCCGCGCCATTTCGCCGGGGTGCGGCGTAAGAATCAGCGGGCGCGTAATCTGCTCCCACCAGTTCTCGACGCCAGAGAGCCAGTTCAGGCCATCCGCATCAATCAAGACCGGCAGGGAGGTCGGCAGCATCGGCTCGCGCGACGCGGACGCGGCGGCGGAGCCAAACCCCAACTGCGGGCGCGAGCGCGCCTCGCCCATCCCCAGGAGGCGTACGAGAAACCGTTCCGTCTCCTCCTCACGTCCCATGCCGGGGCCGACGACAGCGGCGGTGAAACGGTGCGACCACTCGTCAAACTGCTTCGCCGCCCGGTCCAAATCATCGCCCAGCGGCAGCAGCGTCGCCTCACGCACGACAGCGGCGACCGTCCCGGCAATCGCGCGCGGCACCGCCATCGTCGCGAGGCCCGTGCCCGCGCGCATCGCCGCCTCCGCGACGAAACCGGGCGCACCGATGTACGTGACCGCGCCCGCCACGACGAGCAGCGTGCCGCAGTCGCTCTTGTGCGCGTCCGACAACCGGCGCGGCACGCGGGAGCGGACATCCGCGTCCGTCGTCATGCGCGGCCCCGGTTCGCTCGGCTCACCTAACCCGAGATCGACCACCCGGATGCGACCCGCGTACCGGCTCCCCGGTGGCACGAGGCAGCCGCGCTTCGGTGAACCGAGCGTGATGGTGGCGTATGCGATGATCGCGTCATCACTCGCCGCGCCGGTGGTGGCATCGACCCCCGTGGGCACATCGAGCGCAATGACGCGGGCGGATCGCGGCGTCACGGTGTTGACCATCCGCGTCACCTCGGCTATGTCATCGCGCAACCCGGCGCGCGCGCCCGTTCCCAGAACCGCGTCGAGCACGATGTCCGCGTCGCTCAGGGCATCGCGGAGGGCGTCGAGCGAATCGAGCATTGCCAGCGCCTGCCCGCCCGGCGTGTCGAGATCGGCGCGCGCCGTCAGCGACCAGACGGAGACGTGGTACCCCTCCCCCGCGAGCGTCCGCGCGGCGACAACACCATCCCCCCCGTTGTTCCCCGGCCCGAGTAGCACGACGACGCGCGCGCCGGGATGCGACGCGAAGTCGCGGATCACGCGGGCAACACCCGCCCCCGCCTGCTGCATCAGCGCGGGCGCCTCACCGCCGCGCGCGAACGCCGCTTCCTCGAGCGACCGCATTTCCGACGCCGTTACAATGCGCATAGGTAGTGCTCCTTCGATGTTTTATGAGGCGTCTCCGCCCGGTATGCGACGACGAACGCCGTCGCGACATCACGGTTGTGGGTGATGCTGAGATGCCATTCCAATAGCCCCAACGATCGCGCCCGCGCCGCCGCCGCCGCGTGGAGAACGACGTACGGCTTCCCGGCGGCGTCATTGCGGACTTCGATATTTCGCCAGCCCACCGGGCCAACACCCGTGCCAAGCGCCTTCGCGGTCGCCTCCTTCGCGGCGAACCGGCCCGCGAGTGCGCGCGGATGGGCACCCGTTCGCGCGCGCTCCGCCGCCGTGAAGACGCGCCCCAGAAACCGCTCACCATACCGTGTCACCGACGCCGCCACGCGCGCAATCTCGATTGAATCGACGCCAATGGCGAGGCGCGGGTTCCGGGACGGTGAGACGGTGTCGCCTGAACTATCGTCCGACACCGACATACGTGAAACCCATCTCCTCCATCTCGTGGCGGTCGTAGATGTTTCGCCCGTCGAGCACGACCGGTTGCCGCATCGTTTCGAGCACGCGCTCCATGTTCGCCTGCCGGAACTCGTTCCACGGCGTCAGCAGGAGCAGCGCATCCGCGCCGTGTGCCGCCTCGTACGGGTTGCGGCAGTACATCACGGTCGGCATCAGCGTCTCCGCGACGTGGTTCGCGACCGGGTCGTAGGCCTGCACGCGCACCCCTTGTGCCAGGAGCGCCTGGATGATCTCAATGGACGGCGCTTCGCGCATATCGTCCGTGTCCTGCTTGAACGAGAGACCCCAGATGGCGACCGTGCTCTCGTGCGGCACGGGGAGGTGCGACAGCACTTTGCGCGCGAAGCGACGCCGTTGGTCGGCGTTGATGTCCAGCACGCTGTTCAGCAACTGGGGATGGAGGTCTTTCTCCGCCGCCATGAAT
>JBBSII010000186.1:0-7869 GCA_038232175.1 Thermomicrobiales bacterium | reverse complement strand
GCTCTTGGGCTTTTCCTCTCTGCTTCAAACCCCGTCGTTGCCGACGACGCAGGGAGAGGCGGGAACAGGCTTTTGGACACTCGCCTGAGAGCAGCCTTTCTTCTGCTCCACTCAACAGGAGCGACCTCGTGTCGCACTCCCTTTATCAACGTCTCACTTGTGTTTGTAATAGTTGGGTTTTGGGACACCATACTCGAACGCATTTAGGTACCAATACGACGCTTAAAATAGAAGGTTCTTGTAGAGTTGGTACCGCCGGTATTGATGTGGCTATCGACGCCTACCATTTCCCATGCGTCGAGTCCCATTTGAGCGATCAGGACTCTAAGAGCGTGTGCTGCAGCATGGTACAATCGCGGTCAAACTGCGAAAACCAACGGCCGCTTACGCAGTCTCACGGCATCCCGCCAGTCGTAGAGGGGAAGCAACAATGGTCATAAACGGTCGGGGAGACGCTTTCTACTTCGTGCAAGGGTTGCAACCGGACGGCTCGTGGCCACAGTATTACCTCTACACGGAAGGTCTCTCGCAATGACCGGCGGGGCGGGGAGGAGATGCATGCGCAAACACCACGGACAGATGCCTCGGTCACTCCTCCTCGTGTTGTCCCTCAGCCTCGTCGCCGCTTGCGGCGCCTCCCCTGCGGCGACGGGCGCACCCTCCTCCCCGGTCGCCATGCAGCCGACCGACACACCCGCTCCGACGCGCACAGCGGCCGAGCTGGCCACGCGCACCGCCGCACCGCATCTGCAGCCGCCGGTGGGCGGGGACCTCGCCGATTTCTTCATCGCGACGATCTCGGGGCGGGAGGCGGAGGCGCGGGCCTTCCTCGCGCCGGGGGCCTATGCGAGCGTCCCGAACCTGCGCGCGGCCCTCGGCCTGCCGCAGAGCAACGGGCCATATACGATCGACTCGCTGCCGCTGTCGGCGACCGACGACCGGGCGAGCGTCCGCACGGTGATCGCGTATGCGGGGCATAGGTTCCAGGAGGTGGTGACGCTCGTGAAGGTGGATGGGCGGTGGAAGGTCGAGGCGGTGGTGCCGGAGGGGGCATAGCGCCCGGCCTTCCGTGCGGTCACGCTTCGCCACGCGCCGAGTTGTCCGGCGCGTGGTCGAGCGCGGCGATCCGCCCGACGGGGCCGACCGCCTCCGCGATGAGGGGGAGGAAACTGCCGCCGCCGCACCCGGCGTCGAGCACACGCCACCCCGGCTGGATGCCGACAGAGCGGACCATTTGCTCGTACTCGGGCCGCTCGGCCTCGAAATGGACGTCGAGCCAGTCCGCGCCGGTCAGCGCCTGGCCGGTCGATGAGGCATGGGCGTCGAATTCGCCGGATGCTGCCATCGGATCCCCCTTGCTCGAAATCGGTTGGATTATGTTGCCCCGTTGGGAAGCTTACCGAGTGGTGCGAGCGCCGTCAAGCGTCGCCGGGCGCATGCCGCAAACGGACGCAGGGGGTCTTGAGACAGTTTGTAGAAAACATCTTGCTGCGCAGCGGATCGGCGTAGAATCCAGTACCACCGCCTTATCGTTGGCCAGTTCTGTCCAACTGGGGTATACCTTAAATTGACACACTCCCACCTTAGCGGATGTCGGTTCCGGGGTGCGACCGCTGCCGAAGGGCACCGCCGACGATCATCCCCACACAGACGACCAGCAGCGCCGCATACCAGCCGTACGCTACAGCGAAACCATACCTCGTCACGGGCCACAGCAGCGGTACGGTGCTCCCCTCGACGAGATCGCGCAGGAAGTGCACCCCAAGACCGAGCGCGGCGGCGAGCAGCGCCCGTCGCCGCGCGCCGCGTTTGCACCGCGCGATACCGAGGAGCAGCGCGAGCGTGGCGAGCGTGTGCGTGTGGGGTCGCGCGGTGCCCGCGGAGAGGCCGTACCAACCGAGCGCGTCGGGCAGGTGGTCGAGGTCGATGGCCGTCCCGCCCAGCAGCGCCGCGAGCCGGATGGCGGGCGCGCGCCACGCGCGGTGCCAGGTTGCGACGGCGGCGACGGTCAGGAGCGCGGTCACGGCATGGGCGGGCTCATCGGTGAGTGCAACGTGGAGAAATGAGCCCTCGCCGTAGCGCAGGAAGCGATCGTTGGCGAAGATGCCCAACATGCAGATAGCGGCGAGGAGCGGCCCTGCCCATGTGGCGAGACGGGGACGGTGTGCGGCGAAGCGCAATGAGAGGCGCGAGGTGTCGAGTTGAGTGAGCGGCAACGACGTTCTCCTTTCCGCCGAGGATACCACACGCCGCTCGGAGTCTAGCCCAGATGGACAGGCTGCCGCGCTCAGTCCATTGCGTTTCTCGGCGGCGCGGCTTTGGCGTACGATTTTCTCCCTTTCGTGAAGTGACCCCTCATTCGGTCACGTATTCGGCATCCTGAGAAATATCAATCGGGGGGATGGCACTCGAAACATCGAAGACATCCGCTTGATCTTCTTCCTCTTGGTCTTCTTCGACCCCCGCCACGTTTCGTTCTTGAACGAAAGAATCTTTCGGTCTGGCCATCAGGCGATAGCGATTGCTCCGCCCCTGGCCGCGCCGCTCTTGCAGCACCAGGCCAGCATGTCGCAGTTCCGTCATGGCCTTCCGCGCCGTCGGCTCCGAGACGCTCATCAGCAGGCAAAGCCGGGCGTATGAGGGGAAGACCGCGTAGCCCGATGCTGCTCTTCCGTGTTGCATCAGGATGGAGTAGAGGAAACGGGCATCTCTGCTCAAATCGGTATTCAACAGCACGGCGTTGGGGATTTGGGTGAAACCGGGAGGGGGAGAAGGGAGGGAAACGAGTGCAGCAAACATACGACCACTCCTGCGCCCAGCGCGGCAAGAAATCCCCGTTTGCACGGAGCCACTTGACAACACTGAACTAGAGGGCTAAAGTTGGGGTGTTGATGTGCCCAAACTCCATGCCCATGAGGATCGCCGTGATTTGCCGTCACGGCGATTTCCGTTATGCGGGGCGTTGGGCAGACAATGCGACCGAACGTACTCCCCGATCCCTCCATTATGGGCCCAAAAGCGGCGCCGTCAATGCGCGCGGCGCGATCGATCAGGGCGGATGCGTCCTCCGGGAAGGGATCGCGAGCGAGGCGAATACGGCGGGCGGCGCGCCGCTGTCGAAGCGGGGCCGGTCAGCGATCGTGCGCCAGTCGGCGCGATGGAGGCCGGTGGCAGGCCGCTGTCGAATCAGAACGAGTGGCACGAGTCGCGCTGCCCCTCGTTCCGACCGGGCCCGGCGACACCGCCTGATGTGCCGACGTTCCTTGTCGTCCCCGCTGCGCGACAAGGAACCTCCGACGCGCGCAACCATTGCCGACCTCGGTTCGTTCTACCAGAGACGTGTGCGCCCGGTGTAGTGTGCATCGCGTGGATGTGTGGGGAAAGATCGAAGGGGGAGGGTGCCGATGGACACGTTGGAGATGGTCGGGGCGCGGCTCGGTCGCCGCCGGTTCCTGATGGTTGCTGGTGGGGCGGCGGGGAGCGCGATCCTCGCGGCCTGCGGCGGCAGCACGGCGACCGACACGCCGAAGCCGGCGGCGCCGACGACCGCCGCGCCGACAACCGCCGCGCCCGCCGCCCAGGTGGCACCGACGGCTGCCGCAGGGAGCGCGGCAGTGACGACCCGACCCGCCGGTTCCGCCCCGGTCGCGACGACGGCACCCGTCGCGAGCAGTGTGGCGGTGGCAACCCGGCCCGCCGGCAGCGCCGTCGCCGGTAGCGTGAGCGCGACGACCGCCTCCGGCAGCGCGGCGGCGAGCGCCACGGGCAGCGGCGGCATCCAGACGATGGTGGTCGAGGCGTTCGACTACGGGTTCAGGACGCTCGGCAGCATCCCCGGCGGCCCGACGCGCGTGCAGATGAAGAACACCGGCAAGGAGGTGCACCACACCCAGTTCATGCTGCTCAACCCGGGCGTCACCACCGACCAGCTCGGCGCCGCCTCGCCAAGGGCGAGCAGGGGATCGGCGAGGTGTTCGGCCTCGTGACGCAGGCGGGCGGGGTCGGCGTCCTCCCCCCCGGCGGGTCTGCCGAGGTGATCCTCGACCTCAAGGAGGGCCAGTACATGCTTGCCTGCTTCATCGCGGGCGACGACCACATTCCGCACCTCGCCAAGGGGATGCTGATGCCGTTCAAGGTGACCACCGCGCCGGCCGCGGCCTCGGCCCCACCGGCCGTGAACGGCACGATCACGCTGTACGATTTCAACTTCACGATGCCCGACACGCTGCCCGCCGGGAAGAGCATGTACACGGTGACGAACACGGGCGCGCAGTTCCACGAGTTCAACATCGGCCAGCTCCCCCCCGGCAAGACGCTCGCGGACGCCAAGGCGTTCTTTGACCCGGCACCGAACACCCCCCCGCCCGCCGGCCCCCCACCCGTCGCGCCGATCGGCGGCATGAACGCGCTGAGCAAGGGGAACTCCGGCATCGTCGTGCTCGACCTCAAGCCGGGCGATTACGTTGCCCTCTGCAACGTGCCCGACCAGTCGAAGCCGAACGGCGACTTGCACGTCCATCTCGGCATGATCAAGGGCTTCACCGTCAAGTAGCATCCCGACGATCATGAGCGAGGGGCGCGGCGGCCAGCACCGCGCCCCTTCTGTTTGCCTCGGGCCGCCGTCGTCACCGTGCTGCGGCGCGGTCAGCGGCGGGCGAGGCCGACGACCGTCAGCGCCACCCGTACCTCACCGTCCCGGTACCCCCGCCCGATCCACCCGATCGCCTCCAGGGAGGCGAGCGCCCGCTCCGTCTCCGCGCGACTCATCCCCAGCGACGCCCCGATCGGCCACGGGTCGACCAGGTGCATCCCCCGCCGATCGAGCCAGCCGAGCCGGTCGAACAAGGCGAAGCGCCGCCGCAGCGCGATATCGAGGGTGAGCGATGCCATCGCCATCGTTGTTCTCCCTTCTGGTGCCATGTCCGGTCGGCCATCGCGCCCGCATCACATGGGGAAGAGGACGAGCGCCGCCAGCGCGACCGGCGCGATGCGCTGCACCGAGCCGGTGAGTGGGGCGGCGAGGATCAGGGGCAGGACGCCGAGGATGGCGAGGTGGTTGATGCGCGGGGGAGCGACTCGTTTGTGCATGACCCAGAGACCCTCATGTGCACGCCGACCCCATCATAGGGGGAACGAACGGGCGGGGAGTCGGTTGCGCGCGCCGTTCGGGCGGGAGGTGCACAGATCATCATCCAGACAGCCCGCCGTGATGCCGACCTCAACTTCGATCCTTTGCCGAAGATCGTCGCTAGGCCGCCCCCATCGCGCGTGGAGATCGCGCCACCGCAGGCCACACGCTTCGCCGACGCGCACGGGACGGCGACGCTTTGGCGGATGCGAAACCCGCGGGCACGCGGCGGCGTCATGTATAGCGATGGCAGCGGCCTGCGCTGCCGAGAGGTCGTCGTGTCATCGAAAGGACGGGATCCATGATCCTCGTGCGCACCATCTTCCATGCCAAGTTCGGACAAGCCGGGCGGCTGGTGCAGATGTTCACAAACCCCGCCGATATGCCCGAGAGCCTGCGCCTGCCGGCGCGCGTGCTGACCGACCTGAGCGGCCCGTTCGACACGGTGGCGGTGGAGCAGGTCGTCGAGAGCATCGACGACTTCCAGCGCCGGATGCGGGCGATGTTCGCCGCGAGCCAGGGGGAGGGGGCGTCGAACCCGATGACCGAGCTGGTCGCGTCGGGCCAGCGCGAGTACTACACCATCGAGGCCGAGCACTGACACAGCGGCAGGGGCGAGGGGCGAGTCCGCGCGACTCGCCCCTCCACTCAATAGCGCGCACAACTCAGAGCCCAGCGAGCGGCAGGTCATCCGACAGGATACCGTACCCTGCGCTCACGAGCATCTCCTCGCACGATCCGAGAACCGGGCGGGGGGTTGACACGTTTATCTCCCAGGGACGTAGAGCGATCGTCGGGTTGGGTTTCTGTCAAAGGAAGGGAGTTCGTCCATGTACGCGCAAGTCAGTCACCGCAAGCGAAATGATGCGCGTGTCGCCGAGACGGGGCAGCTGGCCCAGCAAGAGTTCTTCCCGGCGATGAAGAAGGCGAAGGGCTTTTGTAGGCCTTTTCCATCATTGAGGAAGCGACCGAAAACCTCGTCATCGCGATGTGGCAGAGCAAGGCTGATAGCGATGCGTTCAGAAAAGAACCGGTCGTCGAAAAGTGGGCGAAGACGGTCGATGAGCATGGGCATCAGCGTGTGAGCAGTGGTGGTGGGGAAGTTCGGCAACACTTCACCGCTGAAAAGTAAGCAAAGGGGCAGATCGCCCCGCGGAAGAATATCGGAAAGGATTAGGTGCGATGCGACCGTGGAAAGGTTCTCTCATTGCCCTGCTGCTGACGACGCTGCTGCTTGCGTCCATGCCCGCCTCGCTCGCGGTCGCGGCGGCGGACGACCCGCTCGTCGTCAGCAACGCGCTCTGGGACGCCAACAACGCCCACGCCATCGACGCCGCCCTGGCGCTGTTCGCCGACGACGCGGTGCTGCAGCTCGCCCCGCCGCGCGCGACACGCTCTTTCGGCAAGGCGGGGATCCGCACCTGGCTGGCGGAGAATACGGCGGGACACAACCACTCCGAGGTGGTCGGCACCCCGCAGGTCGCGGGCGACAAGGCGACCTTCGCGATCGAGCTCGCCAGCGACGTCTTCCGCGCCGCGGGCATCTCCCCCGTGCCGTTCGCGATCGAGATCGTGGTCACGGGGGGCAAGATCGAGAGCTTCACGGCGTTCCCGACGGCGGAGACGGCCGCGAAGCTCGCTCGCCTCGCCGCGCCGCCCGCGGCGGCCGTTGCGACCGATTCCGCGACCGTGTTGCAACGCTTCATCGCGACGCGCAACCGCTATGACATCCCCGGGGCGCTGGCGCTGGTGACCGACGACATCCGTCGCGTCGGGGGCCACGGTGCACCCAAGCCGACCCGTGCATCGGCGCGGCGGCCCTGCGCACGGATATCGAGGGCTTCATCGCGAATCACGCGCAGGCGACCCTTGTGGGCGTCCCCCAGGTGTCCGGCACGACGGTGCGTGCGCGGCTGGAAATACGCGACAACGACACGATCCGCGCAGCGGGGGTCGACCGGGTGGTCAACAACCTGACGGTGGAGGTGCGCGACGGGAAGATCGCTGACTTCCTCAGCGTTGCGGACGCGAGCGACGCGCAGACGGCGCAGTACCTCGCGTTCCAGCGTGCCCAGCAAGTCGCGCCGACCGCGCCACCACGGACGGGCGGGGGAGGGGAAGCCTCCTTCATCCGCCGCCTCGGCGACGGCTAGGGCGTCTGACCGTCCCGGTCACTGTCACGATCATCGCCGCCGCCTTCGGGTGGCGGCTTTCTCTCTGTACTGCGGTAGACACAGCGCAGGCACAATCTCAAATTCGCTCGTTTTCGGAACGGTCGGATCGCGCAGGCAGCACGCCGCGCATGGCGGGGGGCGGGTCCGCGCGCCCCCGCCGCGCGACGGCCAACGGCGACCCTACTAGGGTCATGCCGCAAATAGCTGGTATTGAGCGATCGCGGCAGAGCCGCCCAACAATCGGTGTCGTGCCCGGTTCCGCCGCTCCTAGCGTTTGCCCTCCCACACGAACGGTGTCGGCTCCGCGTTCCACCCCGCTACCGTCTCCTCCAACCACTCGATGATCTCCTCTGGCGTCTGCGGATGCTGCCCCGCCAGCGCGCGCCGCACGATGATCCGTTGCAGCGACTCGGCCCTATTGAGCCACGAGCCCGACAGCGGTGTGTCGAGTGGCAGAATGCCCTGCGCGCACAACCAGCGGACGAACGCCGCGCTCTTGTGTCCGGCGAGGTTGTCCCAGATCAGGATCAACCGCAGCGGGGGATCGTCGTAGCGATCCGTCATCTC
>JBBSII010000185.1:0-7877 GCA_038232175.1 Thermomicrobiales bacterium | reverse complement strand
TCGGTTGCGTCCCGTGCTCGTCATGGGCGCGGCGTTGCTGCTCCTGACGACGCTCATCGCGGCGCCGGCGTTCGCCGCGAGCCAGACACCTTCGACGGTCCCCTTCGGTTTGCCGGTGTTCGCTACGCAGTGGGCGGGGGCGGAGGCGACGACGCCCAACTTCTGGGGGCCCGCTTACCAGGCCGCCCTCACCGAGGCGTACCGGGAGGCAACCGGCGGCGCGCGCCTCGTGCAGTACTTCGACAAGGCGCGGATGGAGCAGACGACCGTCGGCGGCCCGGTCACCAACGGCCTGCTCACCGTCGAACTCGTCACCGGGCAACGCCAGATGGGTGATGCGGTCTTCGCGCCTTTCGCGCCGTCCACCCTCCCGATCGTCGGCGACCTCGACAATACGTGGCCGACGTACGCGGCGATCAGCGGGAGCGTCTTCGCGCCCCGCGTCGCGCGTGGTGGCGAGTCGGTCGGGACGGTCTACAAATCGGACGGGACATTCGGCGTGAACCCCGGTCTCGCGGTCTATCCGGGTGCGGCGGCGGGGACGTACCAGGTCGATCCCGGCGGCCGCTACGCCCACAACGTCCCCCTCGCCTTCGCCACCTTCCTCGCCGCCCTCCCCACCCCTCCCCTCCCCGCCATGGGCCTCCCCCTCACCGAACCCTTCTGGGTCAACGTCGCCGTCAACGCCGCCCCCACCTGGGTCATGGTTCAGCCCTTCGAGCGCCGCGTCCTCTCCTACACCCCCACCAATCCCCTCCGCTTCCAGGTCGAGATGGGCAACATCGGCCGCCACTACTTCGACTGGCGCTACGCCGCCAACCCCGGCGGCGTCGGCCAGAACACCGCCACCCCCGTCCCCTGCCCCGCCGCCACGAAGCCATCGATTACTACGGCAACATCGACCGCGACACCTACCGCGACGCCTGTCTCCTGCGCCCCGACCACGCTCCCCCCGTGCCCGACCGCCACCGCCACCGTCGGCGCGACCACCACGACACCGACCACGACCGCAACGCCCATCGCGTGCGCCACCGTCGCCGCTATCGTCACATCCATCACGCCCGGTCCATGCGTCACAGCGACGCGGATACCCGTCTCCACGGCGACCGCGACGGCAACACCCATCCTCTGTGCCACCGTCGCGCCCACAGCAGCCGCAACCATCTCCGGCACACCCGGTGCGCTCGCGATCTCCGCCGTCCAACTCGGCACGGTGACCGAAACGGGATTCTCGCTGACATTCAAGACGAACGTCGCCGCGACGAGCGAAATACTCTATGGGCCATCAAGCCATTCGTATGAATCCCGCCAGGACGTCGCAACGACGGCGACGCAGGAGCACACCGTCAGCCTGACGAACCTCGAACCGGGGACGAAGTATTACTTCACCCTGCGCGCGATAACGGCGGATGCGTCCATTCAGCGGAAGGAAGATTATTTCTCCACCGCACCGACCACCGGCTCCCCGGTGACAGGATCAGCCGGCACTGCAACGAAGACGCCGAAACCCCCAACCGAGACGGTTCCTGCTGCGATCGCGACAACGAAGGCCCCAACAAGCACCGCAACTGCGGTAGCCACGGCGACTGCGACGTCAGCAGCGACAACAAAACCGACGGCGACAACAAAACCGACGGCGACGGCAAAATCGACGGCGACAACAGAACCGACGGTGACGGCGACGGCGACGCCAGCGGCGGCGGCAATCGCAGCAGCAACTGCAACGAGCACCACCATCGCCACCGTGACTGCAAGGGCGACCGCGACCGCGACAACACTACCAACGGCAACTGCGACGGCGACTGTGACCGCGACTGCAACAATAATACCAACGGCGACCGCGACCGCGACCGCGACGCCGACCCCCAGGAATGTGCGCGTCACGCTTAATCAGGTGACCGTGGCCGCGAACAATGTCACGCAACTCGCGCCCGCCGTATTGCAAACGGAAAGCGCGACGGTCGCCCTGGCTCTCGCGTACGACGGGCCTTCCGGCACAACCGCCGCCACCGCCCACCCAACGAACTGGACACTCGACGCGACGAGCAGCACCGCGTCGAGCACAACATCGGGGCCACCGTTGACCCTCATCGACAGAGGGGCTGCCGTCATCATCACCGCAACGGCGACCATTCCGTTCACGGACAGCAGCACCCCGCCCATTATCGTGACATGGACACGAAAAATCGCGGTCAGTGACTACATCGCAGGAGCGACAATCACCTCACCGGCGTTGAACAACGCGAAAAGCCCCGGTTACAGCGTTACACTGACGTTCGCGATCGCACTGAGTTGAACATCAGGCGTTCATACCCGCTAAACAGTGGCGAGGAACCGCGTGCTGCCGCGTCCGGTGAGGGATGAGCGCTACGGCGTCTTCGGCGGCTCGCTCTTCGGCATCGGGGGCAGCGGCAGGTTCGGCAGCGTCGCCTTCGCCAGCCGCTCCACCTTCGCCGTCGTCTTCGGCTTCGCCACCATCCGGTAACTGAACGTCCCCGTCAGCTCCGTCGCCTTCTTCCCCTTCAACTTTGCCAGCTCCCCGTCCGCCTCGACCGTGAAGCCCTTCACCGTCTTCCCTTTCGCGATCAGATGGTGGTGGTCGTCCACCCCGGTCAGGAAGACGTGGTAGTCGTCGGTATGCGTCAGCGCCGCGAAGTCCGCGTCGAGCCGAACGTCCGCCTTCCCCCCGGCCAGTGTGCCCGTGCCGAAGTCCTCCACCCAGCACTCCGGCGACTCGACGCTGTAGAACGTCCGGTGCGTCCCGTCGGGGTGCGGGGCGACGCCGTGCTTGTTGCCGAGGGGGGAGACGTCGAAGATGCCCGCCACGACGACGTGCCCCTGGAAGTAGCCGGCGTAGGCGTTGGCGTTGGCAGTGCCGCCTGAGAAGGCGGAGGAGCCGTCGGCGGTGGCCATACCGGCGATGCCAATGGAGCTGGGGGTGCCGGTAGCGCCGAGGACGCCGTAGCCGCCGACGCCGGCGCACTGGCCGTAGACGCCGATGCCGTTCAAGCCGGTGGAGTTGTTCACCCCCTTGACAGCGATCGTGCTCGCGGTCGTGCTGCTGTTTGTGGCAGCGTCGATCGCGGCAAGGTCGCCCAACGCGCTCACCCCGATGCTATTCGCACCGAAACCATGCGATATGAGGCCAATCGCGCCGGGACCGAGCGCGACGGTGGCGATCCCGGTTCGCGTAGGAGTGGCCGGCGCGGTGCCGAACCCGTTGCGCGTCGCGGCGAACGCTGCACCGGTTTGAGTCGAGCTGAGGTTGTTGATCTGCGTCTGTGTCGAGGTGTTATTCGTATCCACACCGAGTATCACATCGCCGTCCATGCCCGCCGCCACCGGCTGGCTCGTCTGCTTGGCGACGATCCCCGCCACCGCCGCCGCCCCCACCGCGAGGATGCCCCGCCGCTTGAGCGTCTTGCCCGTCGTACCCTGCTCAGGTTCCACCGCGTGCCCCTCGATCATCATTTTCCTCCTGCGGTAAATTGTTATTGGTGCCGCATCATCGCATAGATCACGCAAGGTTTGACGAAGCCCAGAAGCGATGGTTCCGCTTGCAGAGCTGGGTGGCGGGCGCTCCCTTTTCGTGCGATACTAGCAGGTCGGCGGGTGGGAATGCCCGCAGGGTTCTATTGAGAAGGAAAGGCATACTCCCGTTGCAGCAATCCGTTGCCGAACGACCCACCGCGTTGCAGCACCCCGTGCGGCACGATATCCGCAATGTGGCGATTATCGCGCATGTCGATCATGGCAAGACGACACTCGTTGATGGCCTCCTGAAGCAGTCGCACGTCTTCCGCGACCCGAATGCTGCGGGGACGCTGATTATGGACTCCAACCCGCTGGAGCGCGAGCGCGGTATCACCATCCTCGCGAAGAACACCGCCGTGATGTACCACGGCGTCAAGATCAACATCATCGACACGCCCGGCCACGCGGACTTCGGCGGCGAGGTCGAGCGCGTCCTCAACATGGCGGACGGCTGCCTGCTGCTCGTGGACGCGGTCGAGGGGCCGATGCCGCAGACGCGTACCGTGCTGACGCACGCGCTGACGCTCGGCCTGCGCCCGATCGTCGTGGTCAACAAGGTGGATCGCCCGAACGCCCGCATCGATGAGGTACTGGAGCGGACGAGCGACCTCTTCCTCGCCCTCGCGACGGAGGCGGACCAACTCGACTTCCCCGTGCTCTACACCATCGCGCGGGATGGCCGCGCCGGGACGGACCCAACCGACCTCGCGGACGACCTCCGGCCGTTGTTCGACGCGATTCTGGAGTACATCCCGCCGCCCCTCGGCGACCCGGAGGGGCCGTTCCAGATGCTCGTCGCCCAGCTCGACTACGACACGCACCGGGGCCGCATCGCTGTCGGGCGGATCAGCCGGGGAAGCATCGCGGCGGGACGGACGGTCGCGCGCGTCTCGCTCGATGGCACAACGGCAACGGCGCGCATCACGTATGCCTCGACGTACGACGGGCTGCGCCGCGTGGATAGCGAGCGGGCGGACGCGGGCGACATCGTCGCGCTCACCGGCATCCCGAATGTGACGATCTCCGACACGCTGGCCGACCCCGAACACCCGGACGCGCTCCCCGCCATCGCCGTTGAGGAGCCGACCCTGCGGCTGACCTTCGGCGTCAACACGTCGCCCTTCGCCGGGCGTGAGGGCAAATTCGTCACCTCCCGCCAGATCCGCGACCGTCTCCTGCGCGAGTTGGAGACGAATGTCTCGCTCCGCGTCGAGTCCACCGAGCAGGCCGACGTCTTTCAGGTCTCCGGGCGCGGCGAGTTGCATCTCGCCGTCCTGATCGAGACGATGCGCCGCGAGGGGTACGAGTTTCAGGTCTCCCGCCCGGAGGTCATCCTGCGGAAGACCGACAAGGGGACGCTCGAACCGATGGAGCGGCTGCTCATCGACACGACGGCGGAGTACACCGGGCCGGTCAACGAGCTGCTCGGCCCGCGCCGCGCGATCCTGCTCGATCTGCGGCAGGACGACACCGGGCGGGTGCGGATGGAGTTCACCGTGCCGACGCGCGGCTTGATCGGCTTCCGCAACGCGCTGCTCACCGCCACGCGCGGCACCGCGACGATGGGCAGCGTCCTGCTCGGCTACGAGCCGTGGGCCGGCGAGATCACCAGCAACCGGGGCGGCGCGCTGCTCGCCTCCGAGCCGGGCGTCACGACGACCTTCGGGCTTCAGAACGCGCAGGAGCGCGGCGTGACCTTCATCGACGCGCAGACACCCGTCTACGCCGGGATGATTATTGGCCAGCAGCCGCGCGAGGGTGACTTGGCGATCAACGCGGCGAAGGAAAAGAAACTGACGAACATGCGCTCCTCGACGGGCGACATCGCCATCCGGCTGACGCCGCCGATTGAGATGAGCCTCGACAAGTCGCTCGACTTCCTCAATGACGACGAACTGCTCGAAGTGACGCCGCAGAGCCTCCGCCTCCGCAAGCGCTACCTCGACGCCAACGAGCGCGCCCGGAAGAACAAAAACGGCTAAGGGACATTGCCAGAGTCACTAAAACAGTGAGACGAAACCAAATGAACCACAGAGGCGCAGAGGACACAGAGAAAACGCAGAGAAAGAGAAGCAGGGCCGTTTTCCCTTCTTCTCACTTTCTCTCCTCCGCGCTCTCTGTACCCTCTGCGTCTCTGTGGTTCACTTGGCTTCAATCCCCGTTTGCGCGGTAATGGCTTGCCGCGCGGTTACGCTGCTGACGGGTGTCCATGACCCGGAAGGTCGGCTGGCCGCGCTCGTCCCGACCGAACTGCCGCTGCTCCGACGCCACTACGCGACGATGGTCGCGATCTGTGGCGTCGGCACGCCCCCTCGCACGACGGAGATGCTCCGACAGCACAATGTGACGGTGATCGAGGGCGACGCGATCCCCGTTAACGCGCGCCCGTACACCCTCGGCGTCGCGCAGGCGCATCCCGAATGGGCACACATCCACCTCTGCGACTTCGACAGCGCGCTCCACTGGGCGCGCCACTGGCCGGACGAACTCGACCGCGTCAACGCGACGATCACGCGGCACGACTTTCTCCTGCTCGGGCGCACCGCGCGGGCGATGGCGTCGTTGCCCGACGCGCAGCGGGAGACGGAGCGCCTCATCAACGTCCTGTTCGACCGCACAACGGGCGGCCTCGCCTCGTGGCGACTGACCGATGACGACGACACAACCATCGACATCTGCACCGGCGCGTGGGGCTTCTCGCAGCGCGGTATTACCGCACTGCGCGCCCGCGCCCATGTGACCGACATTGGTTTCCACGCCGAGTGGCCGCTCATCATGCGGGAGATACCCGGCCTCCGCTGCGGCTACCTTCCCTGCGAGGGGCTGGAGTACGAGACGGCGGATCGCTACGCCGATCAGATCGCGGCGGCGGGCGGTATCGACGCATGGCACGCCGCGCAGAATGCGGACATTGACCGCTGGCAGCACCGCCTCAGCTACGTCACGCAGGTTGCGGAGACCATCGCGCGGTATCAGGGCGCGCAGTCCGGCGACTGAACTGGGGATTCCCTCCGGTAGTACAATAGCGGTAGCATGTGCAGGTGCCGCCGCATGAGAGTGGGCGAACAATGGGACTGATGACCGCGACCTCGATTACCGGACAATTGACGGACCATGCTGCGGAGATCGCCGGGAGCATCCTCCTCGCGGTCGCGCTCCTGCTCGTCGTGGCAGAGTTCTTCACGCCGACGCACGGCAGCGTCGCGGTGGGCGGGCTGGTCATCCTCGCGGTTGGCCTGATCCTCCTGGCGCAGGGGACGGGGAGTGCGGTGCCGATCGCGCTGATCGTCGCGCTTGGGGTCGCACTCGCGGCATTCGCCGCGCTCGTCGTCTTCGAGATCGTCATGGCGCGGCACCGTCCCGTCACAACGGGCGCGAGCGGGTTGGAGAACGAGATCGGTGTCGTGCGCGAGCCGCTGATTCCTGCCGGCACGGTCTTCGTGCACGGAGAGCGGTGGCGCGCGATCGCGGCGGACGGCGCGACGCTGCCCATCGGAACATCGGTGCGCATCCTCGCCGTGCACGAATTAACGCTCGTCGTCCAGGCCGCTGAGGAGACGGAGATGACGTTGCCGCCGCTTCCCGGTACATACGGCACCACCGCAACGCAAAGGAGCCTCCCATGAGTCAGGCCGCCCTCGCCGTCATCGTCGCGCTCGTGATCGTCGCCATCGTGACGCTCCTCGCCGCTATCAAGATCGTGCAGGAGTACGAGCGCGGCGTCGTCTTCCGGCTCGGTCGCCTCGCCGGCGCGCGCGGGCCGGGCGTCATCCTGCTCATCCCGTACATCGAGCGGATGGTCAAGGTCGATCTCCGCATCGTGACGATGGACATCCCCGCGCAGGAAGTGATCACGCGCGACAATGTCACCGTGCGCGTCAACGCAGTGACGTACTTCCGCGTGCTGGACCCGCAGCGTGCCATCGTGCAGATCGCCGACTTCGTGCGCGCCACGTCGCAGATCGCGCAGACGACGCTGCGGAACGTCATCGGGCAGGTCGAACTCGACCAACTGCTGGCGGAGCGCGAGTCGATCAACCAGCGTTTGCAAACGATCATCGACGAGCAGACGGAGCCGTGGGGTGTGAAGGTGAGCATTGTCGAAGTTAAGGATGTCGAGTTGCCGCAGTCGATGCAGCGCGCGATGGCGCGGCAGGCGGAGGCGGAACGCGAGAAGCGCGCCAAGATCATCCACGCGGAGGGCGAGTTCGAGGCGTCCCAACGCCTGCACGATGCCGCGCTCGTGATGGGCCAGACGCCCGTCGCCATCCAACTGCGCTATTTGCAAACGCTGACCGAGATCGCGACGGAGAACAACAGCACGGTCATCTTCCCGCTCCCTA
>JBBSII010000184.1:0-7907 GCA_038232175.1 Thermomicrobiales bacterium | reverse complement strand
GAGAGGGGGCAGGGGGTGAGGTCCGTTCCCCGTTACTTCACGCTCTGGTTGTACTGATCCAGCGCCTTGTTGCTGTTGCCGGCGGCCTTGTCGAGCGCGGCCTTGGCGGTGGACTTGCCGAGCAGCGTCTCCTCGATCGCGCCCTCGCAGTCCGTGGTGCGCGACTGGGTGAAGATGCCGAGCACCGCGCCGCTCGTCGAGGGGTTGGACGGGTTCGCGTGCAACTGGTCAATCGCCGTCTGGAACTGCGGGTACTTCTCCGTGTTCGCCTTGACTTCCGGCAGGTCGTAGGCGTCCTTGCGGATGGGGAAGTAGCCGGTGTTGATGTGGAAGAAGGCCTGCTGCTTCGGCTGGGCGACGAACTGGACGAACTTCCACGCCGCCTGCTTCTCCTTGTCCGGCTTGTCCTTCGCGATGTAGACCGCCGCGCCGCCCATGATGATGCCGCCCTGCTCGCCGCCCGCCGTCGGGCGCGGCATGTAGCCGGTGCCGACCTCGAACTTGCCGCCCGCCTTGCTGAGGATGCCCTTGAGCGCGGCGGTCGATTCGGTGATCATCGAGACCTGCCCGGCGGCGAAGGCGTTCTGCACGCCGGTCGTGTCCCGCCCGAGGTTCGCCGCCGTGCCCTTGTCGATCATCCCCTTCCACCAGTCGAGGATTTTGACGCCGGCGTCGCTGTTATAGGTGACCTTCGTCGCCCGCGCCGCGCCGCGCCCGTTCTCCGGGTCGGCGTAGAGGGAGTTCTGCGTGGCGAGCCACTGCTCGAAGAACCAGCCGTAGATCGCGAACGCGACGCCGGGCTGCGCCTTGCCGCTCGCATCCTTCTTCGTTAGCTTCTCCGCCGCCGCCGCCACGTCATCCCACGTCCGGGGGGCTTTGTTCGGGTCGAGGCCCGCAGCCTTGAAGGCGTCCTTGTTGTAGTAGAGGATCGGGTTGGAGGTGTTGAACGGCATCGCGTTCAACTTCTTGTCCACCGTGTAGTAGTTGAGGATCGGCTGCTCGAACTGCGAGAGGTCGAACTTGTCCGCGTCGATGAAGGTCTGCATCGGCTCAATCGCCTTGCTGTCGATCATGAAGCGCTGCCCGATGTCGTAGACCTGGAGGATGTTCGGCCCGTTCTTCGCCTGCAACCCGGCGCGGAACTTGTTCAACTCGTCGTCGTAGGTGCCCTGGAAGATGTCTTGCACGAAGATGTCGGACTGGCTTTCGTTGAACTGGTTCACGAGGTTACTGACGGCCTCGCCGTTGACGCCGCCCAGCGCGTGCCAGAAGGTGAGTTTCGTCGCGCTCGCGTTCTTGGCCACCTTCGGGGTGGCGGCGGGCAGCGTCGCGGGCGGCGGTGCGCCAGTCGCGACGGGCGCGGCCGTTGTTGCGCCACCCGCCGCAGTGGTCGGTGCGGTCGTCGCCGCAGCTGCCGCAGTGGTTGGTGCTGTGGTTGCCGCGCCCGAAACGGTCGTCGCCCCGCCGGAAGCCGTGGTCGCCACGGTGGTCGCCCCACCGGCCGCCTTCGTGCCGGTTGTCGCGGCTACCGTCGCCGGGGCGGTAGTCGCGCTGCTGCCGCCGCACGCGCTGAGAATCGCGGCGAGCGCGCCCGTCGCGGCGGTGCCGACCCCCAACCGGAGCATCGCCCGGCGGGAGATCACCTGTTTCGTCCGTTCAAACCCTTCCACGTCTGTTGCTCCTTCTGTGAACTGTGACTTGATGACACCCTGAACCGCCGTTACCCCTTAACGGAACCGGCGGTGAGTCCCCGAATTAGTTGGCGCTGCCCCACGATGAGGAGCGCGATGGTTGGGATCAGCACGAGGACGACCCCGGCCATGATGAGGCTGTAGGAGACCGACTCCTCCTGCCGGAGGAAGGCAATGCCGATCTGCGAGGTTCGCATGTTCCTGCTGTCCGTCACGAGCAGCGGCCAGAGGTACTGGTTCCACGTTTGGAGGAAGCTGTAGACCGCCAGTGTGCCGAGTGCGGGCCGCGAGAGCGGGATGACGATGGTGAGGAGATAGCGCAGGCTGCCGCAACCGTCGAGCGTGGCGGCGTCGTGCAATTCCTTCGGGATGGTCAGGAAGAATTGCCGCAGCAGGAATGTGCCGAAGCCCGTCGCGACGAACGGGGCGATCAGGCCGATGTAACTGTCCTTCCAGCCCCACTGCGAGATCGTCTGGTAGTTCGGGATGACCGTCACCTCCCACGGAATCATCAATGTGGAGAGGAAGATGACGAAGAGCACGCTGCGCCCCTTGAACTCGCGGATGGCGAAGGCGTACGCCGCGAGGCTCGCCGTGACCAACTGCGCGACCATCACCGTGCCCGCGACGATGAAACTGTTGAGGATGTACCGGGGGATGGGCAGGCGTTCGAGCACATCGCGGTAGTTGGTGAACCGGAGCGCACCGGGGATGAAGCGCGGCGGATACTGCGTCGCCTCATCCTGCGTCATGAAACTGACGGCGACCGCATAAAGGAGCGGAAAGAGGATGGCCAGCGCCACGGCGGTGAGCAGCGCGTAGAGGAGTGTGTTCCGCACGATGCGGGCGTTACGCGCGCCACTGCGCGACAGATCGCGGTCGCGCGCCAGCGGCCGCGCGACTGGCGCGCCGATTGAGCGGGTATTCGCTGCGTCACTCATTGGTAGAAGACCCTGCCTTCCAGCGACTTGAATTGGATGCCCGTGAGCGCCACGAGGATGATGAAGAGGATGACCGCCTGCGCCGAGGCGTACCCCGAGTGGAAGTTAAAGAAGGCCTCGCGGTAGATCGAATAGACGACGACATTGGTCGAGCCGGCGGGGCCACCCTTGGTGAGGATGTCGATCTGCGCGAAACTCTGGAACGCGGCGATCACCGAGATGACGCTGACGAAGAAGAGCGTCGGCGAGAGCAGCGGCAGCGTGACGTTGAAGAACATCCGCGCGCTGCTCGCGCCGTCGATCCGGGCGCTCTCGTAGAGTTCCTCCGGGATGCCCTGCATCCCACTGAGCAGGATGGTGAAGTTGAACCCCATCCCCAGCCAGATCGTGCCGATCGCGATGGCCCAGAGGGCGGAGTTCGTGTGCGTCAGCCACTCGACGCGCGGCAGGCCGACCGAGCTGAGGAAGTAGTTCAGCACGCCGGAACTCGGGTTGTAGAGGAGCGCGAAGATCACCGCGCCCGCCCCGACCGAGACGCCAATCGTGATCGCGAACGCGACGCGATAGATCGAGATGGCGCGCAGGCGCAGGTTCGCCATCACCGCGAGCATCAGCGCGACGAAGATGCCCACCGGCACCGTGTAGAGCGTGTACAGCAGCGTGACCTTGAGCGAGTCGCGGTAGCCGGGCGAGGAGAGGGCATTCTTGTACTGGTCAAGCCCGATGAAGAGATCCGAGGCGCCGCCGAACGGGTTGTCCGCGTGCAGGCTGATCCAGATTGACTTCAGCACCGGGTAGAAGACGAAGGTCGTGAAGGCAATCAGCGAGGGGAGCAGATAGAGCAGGGAGACGAGCGTTGCCTGCGTCTCGCGCAGGCGCACGGCGCGGGCATCGCGCACACGGGGGATCGGGACGCTGGCTTGACTCGTGGCCACGTGGCTTCCTTCGCGTTGGACGTTCGTTCCGTTGCACCCGTTATAACACCGCGCACACAATCGTCAAGTCACCTGTGTGCATGATAGCAGCCAATTGTGATCGTTCCGTATGCGGCGGGGAAGCGCTCCCTATCCCTGCGGGCAGACGAAACCGAGACCAACGGACGGTGTGGCACAGTTCCTGCTTTGGCATACTCAACGAGTAATGGATGTGCGCCCGGTGCACGATGACACGAGAGACGGAGGGACGAGCCAATGCAGTTTTTCATCGAACTTCTTCTGTGGCATGTGGTGATCGCGGCCTTCCTTTTCGGCGCGCTGATGCTCTCGCGCAACGCGCAGCGCGCGAATACCGCGATGAAATTCATGGACGACGCCTCGGCCCGCTAGGGCCACGCTGGCGCGGGGCCATTGGTGCACGGCCCGCTTCCCTCCTTACTTCACGGGCGACGGACGTATCCGTCGCCTGTTTTCGCTCCTCGTTCGTTGCACACAAACCGCAGGGTCCAACGGCGCAAAGAAGCGGTGATGACACGTCTCCCCTGTCATCACCGCTCTCTCTTGCCGACTATCCGCTACTCCGCCGTGGGTTCGCCGCCGGTGATCGGCGCAGTTTTCGTGGAGTCATCACGCTCCGGTTCTGTCGACTGCGCGCGTTTATTCTTCGCGCTCTCGATCATGTCCTCAATCCGTCGCTGCTTCGGCGATTCGTCGATGACGCGCTCCTGCTGCTTCTCCTCGTCCATCGTTTCGGCAATCGCGCGTTGCTCGGCGTTCACCGCGTCGGCGGATGCCCGCGACTTCGTTTCTGCCACATGTCGTTCCCTTCTCAATTACCGGTGCGGCGGCTTCGGCTCGCCCACGCCGGTCGCGCCGACATTGTCCGCCATGTCGGCATCGCCCGTGTCGGCCTTCTCGCCCGGTGCGCTGACCTGCCCGCCCGCCGATTCGCCCGCGCCATCGTCGCCGGTTGGCTGCATCTCCCGGTCTCGTGTGACATCAGTGCGGCCCGTGCTCCCCTGCTGGCTCGCCTCGCGGTGCTGGTCGCCACTACCGAGTTCGCTTGTCCTCTCCGTCATGGTATGCATCCTTTCTGCTGCCGCGCGATGTACTCCATCGAGCGTGGCGCAACATCGGTGCCAGAACCATCCGAGGAAAGCGGGTACCCCTTGGGCAACGGGCGGTTTAGGAAGCCAGGTGACCCACGAACCAATCGCGCAGCCGCGTGAGCGCGTCGTGCTGCGTCCGTGGGCGGCCGCGCAGGAAGCCGTGCGACTCGCCGGGATAGCGGACGAATTCCACGTCCCGGCGCAGTTTGCGGAGTGCGGTGAACAACTGATCCGCCTCCGTGATCCGGCAGGTCTGATCCTCCTCGCCGTGCATGATGAGCAAGGGCGTCGTGATCCGCGTCACGAGTGGCATTGCGGAATGGGCGCGGTAATACTCCGCCGCTTCCCACGGCGCGCCGCCGCTGTCGAAGTCGACCGACTCCCACTGATCGGTCGTGCCGGAGAGCGTCGCGAGGTCGCTGATTGTGGACATCGTCACCGCCGCGCGGAAGCGGTCCGTGTGCGTAATAACGTAGTTCGTCATGTAGCCGCCATACGACCCGCCGTAGACGCCGAGGCGGGCCGGGTCCGCGATGCCCCGCGCGATCAGTGCGTCGAGTGCGGCCATGCTGTCGGCGTGCTCCCGCGCGCCCCAGTCCCGCAGGATGACGTCCGCGAAATCCTTGCCGTACCCCGCGCTGCCCCGGAAATTGATCGAGGAGACCGCGAAGCCGCACCCCATGAGCATCTGCTGCGCCGCGCTGTACGCCTCCCCAACCGCGCCGTGCGGCCCGCCGTGCAGGTGCAGGAGTGTGGGGAACGGGCCATCCGCCGCCGCCGTTCTGCCGGGCGGCAACCAGAGGATGCTCTCGACCGGTCGCCCGTCCTCCACCGTGATCGCGAACCGCTCCGGCGCGCTGACCGCGATTTCATCCATGATGGCGGCATTCGCCCGCGTCAGTTGGCGCCGCGCGCCGCCGCTCCCGTCGCACGCCCAGATGTCGGGCGGTGCGTCCGTGCCGTTCCACATGAAACTGAGCCGTGAGCCGTCCGCGCTCATCGATGGCCAGCCCGTGCTACCCATGCCGTCGATGACGCGCACCGCCTCTCCATCCATCCCGAAGCGGTAGCAGTGCGCGTTCCCCGCGACATTCAACACGGCGAGCGCCGACCGACTGTCCGGCGACCAGAGCGGCGGCGTTGACGGCGTGGGCGGTTCCCACGCATTGACGCCGCGATCCATGTGGCCGGAGAGATTCTCCGACGTGCCGCCCGTCGCGGGGATAATGTGGAGGTGGTAATCCTCGGTCGAGCCGGTGCGCGGGTTGCCGTTGTCGTAGTAGGCGATGCGCGCGCCGTCCGGCGACCATGCGGGACCCTGGCAGACGCCCGTGCTCCGCGTGATCTGTCGGAGATCGCCGCCGTCCGCATCGCTCGTGTGGATGTCCCAGACCCATTCGAGGTCCCAATCCTCCCGCCGCGTCGTCACGAAGGCGAGCCGCTGGCCGTCCGGCGACCACGCGGGCGTGAAGTGGTGCCATTCGCCCCCGGTGATTTGCTTCGTGGCGCCGCTCGGCACATCGACGACGAAGAGATGCCAGAAGCCGTCGCCGATATAGCCGCTGCCGTTGAGGAACGTCCGCAGGCGGCGGGCGACGCGCGGCGTGTTCTTCGCCCCACCTTCCGGCGTGACGCGGGCGGAAAAGGCGACCCGCGTCCCGTCCGGCGACCAGACGGGCGCGCCCACGCCGTGATGGAACGTCGTCAGTGGCAGCGGGTCGCCCCCGGCAAGCGACAGCAGCCAGAGTTGCGGCGCACCCCCGCCCCGGTTCGACGTGAACGCGATCGCCGCGCCATCCGGCGACCAGCGTGGGCTGCCATCGCGCACCGCGCCGCGCGTCAGTTGACGCGGCGCGCCGCCGTCGGTCGGGGCAAGCCAGAGCGTCGAGTATGCCACGTCCTGCGATACGTCCATCGTCCCGACCGTGTAGGCGACCCGCGCGCCGTCCGGCGATATTTGCGGGTCACCGACCGGTTGCAGCCGGAGCACATCGTCGGGTGTGAGCGGGCGTGGCATCGGTTTCCTCCTCGGCAAGCAAACCCTATCGCACGTCGATCGCGAGCACCTGCACGGCGTTATTGCCGTAGCCGAGGCGGTTCCACTCCGGGCTGTCGGGCTGGCTGTTCCCGGCGGCGTCCGTCGCGCGGGCGCGGAGGACGTGCCGGCCGGGATCGGCCCCGCCCCAGTCGAAGGTCCACTCCTGCCACTGATACGGGCTGGTCGGTGGCGCGAGTTGGGTCGGCTGCCATTCTCCGGCCCCGTCGATGCTCACCTCAACTGCGGTAATCGGGCCGGTGCCGGACCACGCCTTGCCCCGCACGGTGTGCGGGCCGCGCGGGAGCACATCGCCGGACGCGGGTTCGATGAAGAGCGCGCGGGGGCGCATCGCCGTGACCGGCTCGCGCCCGCGATCCGTCCACTCGAACTGGTACGACGTTGTCTGGAACTGGCCCTCGTAGGGAGCGGTCAGGACGGTGATCTTGTCCAGCCACTTAACCGACGCCATGCCGTACCAGCCGGGCACGAGCAGGCGCAATGGCGCGCCGTGGTCGGGTGTCAGCGGCGCGTCGTTCATACCCCAGGCAATCAATACCTGCGTCGCGGGATCGAGCGCGCGGTTGAGCGCAAGCGACCGACCGAAGGGGATGTCGGGGCCGCCTTTGTACGGGCCGTGATCGGCCCCCTCGAAGTAGACCTCGACGCCGTCCGCGCGTGGGGCCACCCGATCCAGGAGCAGATGCAGCGGCACGCCCGTCCACCGCGCCGTGCCGACGGCATTGCCCGCCCATGGCTCGCCGGTGGGCAGGGGTAGCAGGCCGATGCGCCCGTTGCCGGCGCATTCCAGGGTGACGGTCAGCGTCGTCGCGGGCATGGCGCCCAACTCGTCCAGCGTCAGGGTCAGCGGCCGCTCGACCGCGCCGCCGATGGTGAGCGTGCCCGGATGGTCCGGCAAGGGGAAGTTGGAGCGGACATAGTGCAGGGGCGTAGGCGTGACCATCTCGCGGAACGCCGCCGTCGGCGTCTCCGCGTTAAACGGCTCCGCCTTGACCATCACCAACCCCGACCGATCAATTCCGCCGTTGTGCTCGTCCATTCATCCTCCCGGTTCGTCATGTGGGAAACGCGCGTCGGTTCAATGCGCAGTGGGGCGCGACGACCAACTTCTCCCGGTCTCATCGCAGCGCCGGTGCGTATCTTATCGCCTGGGGATGATCGCTGTCGCGCATTTT
>JBBSII010000183.1:0-7908 GCA_038232175.1 Thermomicrobiales bacterium | reverse complement strand
GTTGGCGGGGTGGACGAAGCGCATTCCCTCCGTCTCCGCCCGTCGGCGCGCCTCGCCGAGGAACTCGCCGATGTCCTTGCCGTACCGCACGACCTCCGCACCGAGCGCGCGCATCGAGCGGACCTTGTCCGGATTTGCCGCCTCCGGCCCGTAGATGATCGCCCGCGCGCCGAAGAGCCGCGCCGCGTAGGCGATGGACTGCCCATGATTGCCCGTGCTCGCCGTGACGATGCCCCGTGCCCGCTCGTCCGGGTCCATCCGGGCCAGCAGGTTGATGCCGCCGCGCAGTTTGAACGCGCCGATGGGCGTGAGGCTCTCGCACTTGACGTAGACGGTACAGCCGAGTTCCTCCGCGAGCAGCCAGGGCTGGAGCAGCGGCGTCGGTGTGAAATACGGCGAGATCGTCGTCCGCGCGCGATAGACATCGTGGAGCGTCGGGATTTGCCACGGAAATTCCGTCGTACCCGGTGCGGGTGCCGATGTGGTGCTTGTCATCGCTGGGTTTCCTCCCTTGCTGGTGGCCGTCATCGTTGTGTGCGCGCATCGTACGCGCTCCCATGGGGCAGGGCAAGGTGACGGATGAGGGAAGCCCCTCCCCGAGGCGGAGAGGGGGCCGGACAACCCACCGCCCGCGATGCGGGCAGCCAGAAAGCCCTCCCGCTCCGGGAGGGGGCAGGGGATGGACATTCCCCTGACGGGAAAGACGTCGGAGTGTCGAATGCGACGATGAAGACCACACCCATCGCGCCGCTCGCCGCAGTCCGACCCGACCCGGAAATTGAAGCGCTCCCTAAGGCCGATCTCCATCTGCATCAGGAGTGGTCGCCGCGCCTCGACCGCGTGCTTGCGCGCCGGGAGGGCAGGCCACCGTTCGGCTGGCGGGATTGGGCCGGGTGGTTGATGGATGAGACGCCGCCGGGGATGCCCCGCCTTGCGCGCCTCGGCGAAATCGTGCCCGCGCCGAAGGAAGCGGACGACGCGCCGGAAAATTTCGTCGCGCGCGTGGAGGAGATGCTGGCGGAGGCCGCGCGTGACGGCGCGGTGCTGGTGGAGGCGCGCTTCGGGGGCGAGACGGCGCTGCGCCCGGACTTCATGGCGCTCTTTCACGAGGCCGAGCGGCGCGTGCGGGGCCGATACCCACGGATGCGCGCGGAGGCGGTCGTCACGCTGCTGCTCTGGTATGCGCCCGAGCAGCTCGCGCTTCTCCTCGATGCGTGCCTGCGCGCGGCGCGCGCGGGGCTAGGAGGCATCGATCTCCTGTACAACCCGTACGACACCGAGGCGGAGTGGGAAGACGCATCCCGACTGGCCGCGCGCGCCGCGGACGCGGGGCTTGGATTGACCGCACATGTCGGCGAGTTCTCGACGGCGAACATCGCGGCGGTGCTCGCGCTCCCCGGCCTCATGCGGATCGGTCACGCCGTCCACGCCGCGCGTGACCCCCGGCTCCTTGACCGCGCCGCCCGGAGCGGTGTCACCATCGAGTGCTGCCTCTCCTGCAACGTCGTCCTCGGTGCGGTCTCCTCCTACGAGGAGCATCCCATTCGTCAGTTCACGGAGCACGGCATTCCGGTCGCGCTCGGCACCGATGACCCCGTGCAGGTCTGCACGACCATCGGGCGGGAGTACGCAATCGCGGCGGCGCTCGGTTTCTCCCCCGCCGACCTGCTTGGCTTCACGACCAACGCACTCCATGCATCCTTCGCCCCGGCCCGCCGCAAGGAGGCCATACTGGCCGAACTGCGGGCGCATCGTCATCTCTCGTCGGCCTGATCCCGGCCCGTCACAACAGCGGCGCGCGCATCCGCCAAATCAGGAACGAACTCGCGAGGATGCCCCCAAGCGCACCGATGAACGGTGTGCCGGAGAAGATCAGCCATCCACCCTGCTCGATACTGATAAGGCTGATCGTATGCAAGCCCGCGCCGATGCCGAGCGCCGCCCAGGTCGGCCACAATAGCGCCGCACGCAGCAATCCTGCCGGGCTGAGCGTGGGATACTGCGCTCCATACTGGACCGCGCCGATGAGCGCGAACATCCCCTAGAGGCCCCCGACCACGGCGCAATAGATCAGCAGCATGACCTCGCCCGCATCGAGCTGCCACCAATGATCCCGCATCTCCCGTGGCCCCCTTTAATCCACCAGACCGGCCGCCGCCATCTCCTCTTTCAGCGCGCGGAGGGTGCGGTGTTTCTCGCGCAGCCCGGAGAGGTACCGTTCCCAGCGCTCGTACTCGTCCAGCCCGTCGTACAATTCGCGCACTTTGACGAGGTAGATGCAGGCCTGCCGGTAACTCTCGCGGTTACGCCCCGCGATCAATTGCTCCGCGTGGTGCTGGTAGAGTGCGAGCGCGCCCCGTGGCCGCGTCGCCTCCGCCGCCTGGGCGACAACGAGCGTCCTGTCGGCGCCGTGGCCGTAGATCGTCTGCTCCGCGCCGAATGAGAGCGCGGTCGCCGCGTCCAGCGCGAGCGTGATCGCCTCGTCGATCTCTCCCTCGTTGAGGGCAACATCGATGAGTACCGACCGGAGTTTCGGCTGTTTGAGGAAGGCGACCGTTTCGGGCCGCATCTCCGTCCACCTGCCGAGCGCTTGCGCATGGTGCCGCACCTCCTGATACGTCACGAGCGATGGCTGGCGATGCAGGAGGTGCACGGTGAGATCGAGCGCGCACCCCGTGTCCCCACGCGCCTCCGCCTGCGCCTTCAGCCAGTGCAGCATCCCGATGTCGTCCGTCCGCGCGAACCGGTCGCGGACGAGGCGTTCGGCGATCTCCGGGAGGCCGTGCCGGAGGAAAAGGTCGGCCATCGGGAGCAGTTCGCGATCATCCGTCGCCTCCGCCTCGGTGATCGCCTCGTCCTCTCGTCCGAGCGCGAGCAGGCGGTCGACTAGTTCCTGCGTGCGCCCCGTCTCGCGGCAAATCCGCAGGAAGGTCGCGTCATCGACCGTCGGGCCTTCCAGTTGCAGCAGCAACGCGCCGTACGCGCGCCGTTGGTAGTCCATGTACCCAAGTGTCCGGGGTGGCATGTGGGTGTAGACCCACTCGGTCAGCAACCGCTGCTCGTCGGCGGTCGTGTGGCGCACGAGGAGGTCCGGGATGCCCTCATCGAGGTCGAAATCGCCCCACTCCATGCCGAAGGAGAAGATGCCGAAGAGCGCCTCGATGATCTCCTCCCGCAGATCGGTGCGCCCCTTCTCGCCCTTCAGACAGTTGCCAAGCCCGACGACGCACATCTCGATGACGTGGAGGAGCGTGCCCTCCTCATCGTCGAACGATTCGTATTGCTCCATGATTTCCGCCGCGACGCTCGCATAGAGTCCCGTCGCGGCCTCGTAATTCCGCTGCCGCAGGAATGCATTGCCGGTGTCAATCATCTTGTGCAGGTCCCACCCAATGCCGATTTCATTGCCCCATTGGTACTGCTCGCGGTCGAGTATCCTGGCGATCTGCCGCCGGTAGATCGCCGGGTTGACGGGCGTCGGCGCTGTTTCGCTGTTCGGCATCTCCAGCAGGATGTCCAGGTCCGGGTGACGCTGGAGCATCTGCTTAATGAGCGCGATCAGTTCGGCCTTGTCGCGGCGTTCGAGCGCGACATCCATCGTTTCGAACGCGACGAATGTCTCCGGGCGCTCCACCCATGTCAGCAGCAGGGCGGCGGTGTGCTTGCAGTGGCCCCCGTCGCCCACCGGGCAGGAGCATCCGGCGGCGGTAATCCCCGTGCCGTTGAAGGTCACTTCGACGCGGTATGGTTGCGGCTGCGACCCGATGCAGTCCGCTTTCAGGGTCATGCCCTGTGTGCGGGCGTGGGTGATCGCGCCATCGCGCGCGTACTGCCGCCCCCGCTGCCAACTCTGCGGGTCGAAGCGCGCGCGGATCGTCTGCTCGCCCAATCGTGGGATGGTCTCCATCTGCGTCCCGCCTGTTCCCTGCGCACATGTTGCGCGTCGTGGATGCCGATAGCAGTAGTGTACTACGGTGGACGAAATACTTACGCGATCTGACGCGGGGATTTGATCGCGTAGCCCGCGTAGAGGATGGGCGTTCGTCTGCTCACCGCCATCGGCAGCCGCGCGGTCAGGTCGGCGTAGGTGAGCGCGCCGCGCTTCAACTGCCACAGGGCGCGGACGGCGGCGAGCGGGTTTCCCTGCGGGTTGATGCCGACCGTTTCGCGACAGTCGAGGCCGTGCTGCGCCATCACCGCTCGCAGTTCGGCGGGTTTGATGAACATTGACCAATCGTGGAAGTTCGTCGTCACGAACCGCGACCATCGCCACTCCTGGAAGAGTCTGATGACGACGAGTTTGCTCGCGAGCGTCCGGTTAATCGTGTCGAAGAGGTAGACGCCGCCCGGCTTCAGCACGCGCGCCGCCTCGGCGATGGTGGCGTCGAGGTCGTCCACATGCTCCAGCACGTCGCAGCAGTAGACGATGTCGAACGCCGCGTCCGCGAAGGGGATCGCCTCGCCGGGCGCGACGTGGTAGTCGATCGCCAGCCCCACCGCCTGCGCGTGCGCCGCCGCCTGCGCGATGGTCGGGCCGGATGGGTCGATGCCCGTCACGCGGCAGCCGACCTGAGAAAATTCCTCCGCGAGAAATCCGCCGCCGCAGCCGACATCGAGGACGCACGTGCCCGCGAGATCGACGCGCAGTTTGTTTTCAAGTACATCGCGCAGGTAGCCGAACCGCACTGGCGTGAGGGCGGCGAGCGCGGCGAGGAAGCCATTCTCGTCGCGCCACGGCGCCGTGTCATAGATCGCGTTATCGACGGGCATGGCGTCTCCGCACAAAGCAACACGACGGCTCAAACCCGAGCCGCCGTGTTGTCCGTGAAATCTCTCTGGCTTACGTCGCCTCTTCCGGTTCATGCTCCTGCGCCGATTCTTCCAACATCTCGTTCGCGGCATCGAGGTCCTCGACGAGGCCGGTGAGGTCCTCGTCCGGGTTTCGCTCCGCCTCGCGCAGGAAGCCGCGCAACGACGCCTTCTGGCGGATCAGCACGCGGTACTGGTCCAGTTCCTCCGGCGGGCGGTTGACCGTGAGCGCCCCGACCACGGTGTCGCGGCCCCCGTCGAGGTAGAGCACGGCGAAGGAGCGGTCCTCCATCGTGCCGCGCACGATGGTGTGGGCGTCCGCCTTTGGGTTGCCGAGCACCTCGATGCCGAGATCGAAGAGGTCAGAGAAGTAGTACTGCACATGGTCGTACGCCTCGTTCGCGCCCGCCATGTTCGCGCCCGCCATCTTGCCCTGCGAGAGGGCGGTGTCCCAGTGCTCAATGCGCCTCTGACCGAAGACGGGGTCCGGGAACGCCGCGATGTCGCCCGCCGCGTAGATGTCCGGGTCGCTCGTTTGCAGGTACTCGTTCACGCGCACGCCCTGCGTCTCGGCGTCGTACGCGAGGAGCGCGGCGTCCGCGAGTTCGCGGTTGAGATTGATGCCGATCCCCGCGACGACGAGATCGCCGCCGACAGTGTGCCCGTTCTTTGTGCCGACCCGCCCCGCGTGCATCTGGCCCGACTGCGGCAGGATGCGCACGGCCTCGTCCTCCGTGAGGAACTTCACGCCGTGGTCGCTCAAGGTCTGCTGGAAGAACTGCGCGACGTGCTCGGGCATGAACGAACTCCAGATCGTCTTGCCTTTGACGATCACTGTCGTATCAACCTTGTACGAGACGAGCGCGGCGGCGGCCTCGACGCCAATGAAACTCCCGCCGATCACCGCCGCGTGCTTCGCCTTCGCGGCGGCGGAGCGGAGCGCGTCGGAGTCGTCGAGCCAGCGGAGGTAGTGGACGCCGTCCAATTCCGCGCCCGGAATCTCCAGGTGCTTCGGTGTGCCGCCCGTCGCGAGCAGCAACTTCTTGTAATCGAGCGTCCGCCCGTCTTCGAGTGTCACCTGGTGCAACTGCGCGTCGAGATGCGTGACGCGCGTCCGCTGCATTAACTCGACGCCGTTCTCCTGGTACCACTCCTGCGGGTGGACAAAGACTTCCTTGCGCTCCTGCTCGCCGCGCAGGTACTCCTTCGAGAGCGGTGGGCGGTGGTAGGGTCGCTCGTGGTCGTCGGTGATAATGACAACGCGGCCACCCACGCCGCGTTCGCGGATCGCCTCCGCCGCCATCGCCCCCGCGAGGCCGCCCCCAATAATCAGATAATCAATCCCGGTCGATGGTGCGGTGCTGTGAACACGGTCCATTGGTCCATTTCCTTTCACTGCGGTAGGAGGCGAGTATCGCTCCCCACCGTGTAGAGGAAGTGTGCAGGAACCGTGCCATCCGGGTAGTCAGTAGCCGGTAGTCAGTGGCGGGGACGCCTCCCCGACCAATCACCCCTGATCCGGCTTCGGCACGCCCTCGTCGCTCGTGTCATTGGGCATTTCAGCGCCCGCCATTGCGCCGGTGATCCCGCCGCCGCCCATCGCGCCCATCTTGTCGCCACCGGTCCGGTTCACGTACTCCTGGAACTCGTTGGTGGGCACGAAGCCGGGATCGGGTGCGCCAATCGCCATCAGATGCTCGCGGAACGCGCCCCAATCCATCGGGTCCTCGCCGCGCTCGCCGCGCACCTGCTGCCACTCGTTCAACTGATCCGAGAAGTTCGGGTTTTCCTGCTGCTGCATGGTGGGGGTCCCCTTTTCTGGTTGCTGCTTGGTTAAATGATCGCGAGGGGCACAATCGGGCTACCGATGCCGCCCTCCAACCGGAGCGGTGTGGCGACATAGAGGAATTCGTAGACATTATCCGCGCCGAGTTGTTCGAGGTCAAGGAACTCGACGAGGTAGCCGCCGCAGCCCCAGATGACCGCCTGATGGAGCGGCAGCGTGTCCGCCCACGAACGGACGACCTCGACGGCGGGGTTGTCCGCGCCGAGGGCGACGAGATCGTGCTCCTTGAACCACGCGCCGCACGCGCCCGTCAGCCCCGGTTCCGAGGCGTAGAAGCGCGTGCGCGTTTCTACGCCGCCGGAAAAGAGTTGCCACCAGCCGGTGCGGACGAGCACCGTGTCGCCCGCCTGAATCGTGACGCCCTGCTTCTCGGCACAGGCGTCCAGTTCATCCGGCTCAATCGGCTCGCCGTCGCCGAGGTGCGGCACGCCGCGAAACGCCGCGATGTCGAGCATGACGCCCCGCCCGACCATCGGCCCGACATTCTGGATGCCGCACTTCTGCGCGCCCATAGGCAGGATTTTGTGCGACGAGTGGCCGTTGTAGAGCGTGTCGCCCATGTAGATGTGGCAGAGCGCGTCGATGTGCGTCGTGCCGTGCGTGTGCATCATCACGACATCGTCCGCGCTGGAGAGCACGCCGTCCGGTCGCCGCCGCGTCGTGACGACGTGCCACGTTGGGCGGCGGGTCGGTAGGTTCGGTCCGTCCGGCGAGAGTGGCGCGGCGAGCGAGTAGACCGTGCCATTCTCGATCAGCCGCGCCGCCGATCGCACCAGCTCCGCGTTCAGCAGGTTCGCCGTCCCGCGTTCGTCCTCGTCCCCCCAACGACCCCAGTTGCTCGGTACGTTGATCTCCTCTGGCCTCGGCATGGTGCGCTCCTTGTAGTTGCCAGCGGGCAGCCGACAGTCAATCGTGCTATCCAGTATCATCGATGTTCGGCATGGTTGCATCTTTGTGAGGATGGAAGAGGGGTTATGCGGTCACACGTTGTGGCTCCGGTACCGGATGGCCGCGTCGCATCGCGGACGCAATCGCCAAGGCAATAATGTGCCGAAGCGTGGCTTCCGCATCTTCCTGTGTCTCTTCCGCCGCCACGAGCCACGGGAACTGCGCCACCTCGGCACTGTACCCATTCTCGTCGTCATGGCGGACCGCGATGTGATCGGGCCGACGGGCCATCTCCCACGCCTCCGGCGGAATCTCAATTTCTCGCATTTCTCCGCTCATCGTGCGCCCTCTCATTTCGCTTCCTG
>JBBSII010000182.1:0-7952 GCA_038232175.1 Thermomicrobiales bacterium | reverse complement strand
CACCCCCGCCGTAGCAGAGCACGCTGAGAGCGGGGCGCGCGGTGGGGCGATCCCGCGCGACGAACGTCTCGCTCATGTGCGATGGGCCATTTGGAAAGAGCACGTGGAATCGGTGGCGGCGGGCTTCAGCCTGCTGCTAGAGAGAGGAACGGCAGGCGGAAGCCAGCCGCCACCAAAAGAAGGCATCAGCGCGCGCCGACGGGCTGCGTCGCGCCGACCTGCTCGGAGACCGCCGCGACGAGTTCCTTTGTCCACGCGGGGATGTCCGCCACGACGCGCCCGGTGACGAGGTTGCCGTCCCGGATCGCCGCGACATCGACCCACTCGCCTCCCGCGTTGTTCACATCGTCCTTGATCGCCCGCGTCCCCGCGATGCGCCGCCCGCGCAGGATACCGGCGGACGCGCCGACCCACCCCGCGTGGCAGACCATGCCGATCGTCTTCCCCGCAGCGTCGAAGGCGCGGACGAAGTCGAGCACAGCCTCGTACCGGCGCAACCGGTCCGGCGCCCATCCGCCCGGCACGATGATCGCCGCGAAGTCGTCCGCATTCACCTTGTCCGCCGTCGTGTCCGCAGCGATGGTCAGGCCATGCTTGCCCTTGTAGATCTCCGCGCTGCCCGTCCCGATGATCGTGACGTCTGCGCCCTCTTCCTGAAAGCGCATCACGGGGTACAGCAGTTCGAGGTCCTCGAATTCCTGCTCAACCAGCGCCGCGATCCTCACACCCGCAAGTGACATCGTTGTGCCTCCGCTTCGCAATTCATCCCACTCTCGCCCCGCCAGTGTACCGCAGCCATGGGGCGCCTGCATCCGGTATACTACGATGAGGTAAAAGGAGGCACACGATGCAAACGAAGACCGAGGCGACCATCGCGGACCTGTACAATGCGCCCGATGACGGCAACTACGAACTCGTGGACGGAAGGCTGGAGCGCATGTCGTCAACGGGTGATGACCCAAACTTCACCTCGGGTGAAATCTTCGTGTCACTGAGGCTCTACGTAAGACAACGCAGAGAAGGCCGCGCCCGCACCGATGGGGTTGCATATGTCGTTGATCTTCCGAACCGCAAGTCATTCAGCCCGGACGCCTCGTTCTCATACCGCCGGGGCGGGATGAAATTCGTCGACGGTGCGCCCGTATTCGCGGTCGAGGTGCATTCCGAGCACGATCACAGCCCGGCTGCCGATCGCGCATATGTGCGGAAGCGAGCGGACTACTTCGCTGCGGGTACGGAAGTCGTCTGGGATGTTGATCCGCTCTTAGAAACCGTCTTCTCGTATCGACGCGACACACCGGACGAGCCAATCATCTTTCATTCGGGCGATATGGCGCATGCCGAACCTGCCCTTCCCGGCTGGCAGATCGCGGTTGATGACCTCTTCGACTACGATTAAGGCAGGGGCGAACGCGCCATGTCCCGGCTGAAATATCAACTCCGTTGCCGCACGCGAATGCAGGAAATCCTTGTCACCCATCCACGCCGCGTGTAGGATGCGGCACGAAGATGGGGAAAGAAACCAGAGGGGAAGAAGCCAGAAATACGATGTCGACCATTTGTGGTATTGCACAGGCTTCTCACTTTCGTACTTCCGGTTTCTGGCTACTGACTACTGACTACTGACTACTCGTGACTGACGATGGAGGGTATTCCCGATGGCACAACGGCTCGTGGACCTGCGGAGTGACACGGTGACGCGGCCAACGCCCGCGATGCGCCGTGCGATGGCGGAAGCGGAGGTCGGGGACGACCAGTACGGCGAGGACCCGACGGTGAACAAGCTGGAGGAACTCGCGGCGGAGATGCTCGGCAAGGAAGCCTCCCTCTTCGTCGTCGGCGGCACGATGGGCAACCTCTGCGCGGTGCTAGCGCATTGCCAGCGCGGGCAGGAGTTGGTGATGGGCGACCAGTGCCACATCGTCCTCTACGAGGCGGGCGGCACCGCCGTGCTCGGTGGCCTGCCGTGGCGCACGCTGCCGAACACCCCGCAGGGCACGATGGAGTTGGGCGCGATTGCCGAGGCAATCCGGGGCGACCGCGAGGGCGAGCCGCCGACCGGCCTCCTCTGCGTCGAGAACACGCACAACCGCTGCGGCGGCATCGCCCTCGACCGCGCGACAGTGAAGGGGATGGCGGACATCGCGCACGAGCACGGCGTGCCCGTGCACATGGACGGCGCGCGTGTCTTCAACGCCGCCGCCGCGCTCGGTGTGCCCGTCGCGGAGGTCGTGCGGGATGTCGATTCGGTGCAGTTCTGCCTCTCCAAGGGGCTTGCCGCGCCGGTTGGCTCGATGATCGCCGGCACGAAGGAGTTCATTGCGCGGGCGCGGCGGCAGCGGCGGATTGTCGGCGGCGCGATGCGGCAGGCGGGCGTGCTCGCCGCTCCCGCGATCATCAGCCTCACCGAGATGGTGGACCGGCTGCCGGAGGATCATGCCCGCGCTCGCAGGCTCGCGGAGGGGTTCGCGGACATCCCCGGCATCTTCGTCAACCTCGACACGGTGCAGTCCAACATGGTCTTCTACAAACTGGACCCGCCGAACCCGCACTTCGCCGAGGAGATGAAGGCACAGGGCGTGCTCGTCGGCGGCGGCCAGTACGGCGGGCGCATGGTCACGCACTACGAGATCACGGACGAGGGCATCGACGCGGCGCTGATGGCGGCCCGAAAGACCGTCACCGCGCTCTCCCGGTAGCGTCTCGCTATGGACAACGCGCGCCCGGCCAGTCTCAGCGGCACGCACGTTGCGCTCGGCGTGACGGGGAGCATCGCGGCGTACAAGGTCGTGGAACTTGCCCGCCTCTGCGTCACGGCGGGCGCGACGGTGGATGTGCTGATGACCGAGGGGGCGACGCGCTTCGTGACACCCCTGACCTTCGCGACGTTGACGCAGCGGCGCGTTTGGACGACGCCGTACGAGCCGTGGAGCGAGTCCGAGGAGGGGCACATCTCCGTCGGGCGGCGCGCGGACCTCTTCGTCGTTGCCCCCGCGACCGCCGACATGCTGGCGAAACTGGCGCACGGCATCGCGGACGACATGGTCTCCCTCTCCGCGCTCGCGACGAGCGCGCCGCTCATCCTCGCGCCCGCGATGAACCATCACATGTGGCTGCACCCCGCCGTCGCGGCGAATGTCGCCACGATGCAATCGCGCGGGGCGCACATCATTGGGCCGGACGAGGGGCCGCTGGCGTCCGGGATGAGCGGGCAGGGGCGGCTCGTGCCGATGGAGCGGCTGTTCGCCGAAATGGCGCGCATCGTCAGCGGGGGCGATGATCTTGCGGGGCGGCGGGTGGTCGTCACGGCGGGCGGGACGCAGGAGCCGCTCGACCCCGTGCGCTATCTGGGCAACCGCTCGTCGGGCCGGATGGGGTACGCGATTGCGGTGGCGGCGCGTGCGCGGGGCGCGGCGGTGACGCTGATCTCCGGCCCGACGGCCCTCACGCCGCCAACCGGCGTGGCGTTTGTCGCGGTCGAGACGGCGGCGGAGATGGAGGCGGCGACGCGCGCGGCGGTGATGGAGGCGGACGCGCTGGTGATGAGCGCGGCCGTCGCGGATTTTCGCCCCGCGCGTGTCGCCGCGCACAAGATCAAGAAGACGCCGGACGGCGCGGTTCCGGAAATCGCGCTGGAACGAACGCCGGACATCCTCGCGGGGCTGCGCGACGTGCCCATCGTGAAGATCGGCTTCGCGGCGGAGACGGACGACCTGCTGCGGAACGCGCGGGCGAAACTGGCGGCGAAGGGGCTGGCGATGATCGTCGCGAACGACGCGGTCGCCACGATCGGCGCGCGCGACAGCACGGCGACCTTCCTGTTCGCGGACGGGCGGGTGGAGGAGCAGCCCCACCTCGCGAAGGAGGCGCTCGCAGGGCGCATCCTCGACCAACTGGCAGCGCTGCTCGCGGCGGGTACCCGTGGGTTGGCGCCGACATCAACATCATGTGTGTAGTGCGTAGTGTGTCGTGGGCGACGGTTCGTAAGGAGGAGGCGCGTGAACAAGTCCATCCACAAGAACGAGTTCATCAAGGCCGTGGCGGAGCGGGCGAACGTGACACAGGCGGATGCATCCCGTGTCGTCAACGCCACGCTCAAACTGATTACCCAGTCGCTGCAGGACGGCGACAAAGTCGTGCTGACCGGATTTGGCACCTTCGAGATGCGCCAGCGCAGCGCGCGGAAGGGAATCAACCCACAATCGCGCAAACCGATTACAATACCCCCATCGGCGACGCCGGGCTTCACCGCAAGCTCAACGTTCAAGGGACAGGTCAACCGGACCACGAAGAAATAGAGGGTGCACCATGAACAGTCTCGCACGCACGATGTTCCGCAGCCTGATGGGCGTCGCGCTCGCGGCGGCCTCCACCTGGCTAGCGAATTACCTGACCGACCGCATCTTCGGCTCCGAGGAACTCGAAGCAGGTGACGAGGGCGCGGCGCATCAGCACGCGGCGTAACGAACGCACCGTGCGGCTGCTGCTGATCGAGAATCCCACCGCCGGGCGTCGCGCGACGGGCCACGTTGAGCGGGCGGTGCGCGCGTCGTTCGAGCGGCGCGGCATTGCCTCGACCATTGATACCGCCGTGACGCGCGCCGCTGGGGACGCGACCACGACCGCCCGCGCGGCGCGGGACCGCTACGACATCATCGTCGCCGTCGGGGGCGACGGGACGGTGCGCGATGTCGCCGCCGGCCTTGTGGGATCATCGACTCCGATGGCGATCATCCCGAATGGCACGGCGAATGTCCTCGCGGCGGACCTCGGCATTCCGCCCCTGCTCGCCGACGCCGCGAATCTCCTGCGCGACGGCGCGCACACGGTGCCGCTCGACCTCGGCGAGGTGAACAAGAACACGTTCGTGCTCAATGTCGCCGCCGGATACGCGGCGCGACTCATCATCAACACGCGCAGCCGCTGGAAGAAGCGGATCGGTTTCTTCGCCTACATTCCCGCGGCCGTCCGCGCGACCTTCGCGCGCGACCGCGCCTTCTCGGTGATCGAGGTCGATGGTGAACGCTACGAGGGCCGAACGCAGATGATCTTCGTCGCCAACAGCGGCGGCATCGGCACGCACGCGATCCAGATCGCGGATGGGGTGCAGTTCAACGACGGCCTGTTCTCCGTCGCCGTCTTCGAGCCGCGCTCGCCCATCGGCACGCTGATCGCCTTCACGCAGATCGCCGCGCGGCAGCACAACAAGATTTCCGGCGCGCACTTCTGGACGGGTGCATCCGTCAGTGTCACGTCGCACCCACCGATGCCGCTCCAAGTGGACGGCGACGGCATGGGGATGACGCCGTTCACCTGTCGCATAGTGCCGAGCGCCCTCCGGGTGATCGTGCCGAATCCCGCCGCGTGACGCGGGATGGCGCGGTCGGCTGGTTGCACGAGAGCCTCGCCGCCGCGTACGGGCCGCAGGATGCGTGGTGGCCCGCCGACTCGCCCTTCGAGGTCTGCGTCGGCGCGATTCTCGTGCAGAACACCGCGTGGGGGCAGGTCGCCCGCGCAATCGCGAACCTGAAGGCGGTGGGCGCGCTGGACCTCGAAACCCTGTTCGCGCTGCCTCCCGATGAGATCGAGGCGCTGGTGCGACCCTCCGGAACATTCCGGCAGAAGGCGCGACGACTGGAGACCTTCTGTCGGCATGTCATGGTGCGGTGGGATGGCGACCTCGACGCGATGCTCGCGCAGGATGCGACGCCGCTCCGCACCGAACTGCTGGGCATATGGGGGATCGGGGAGGAGACGGCGGATGCGATCACGCTCTTCGCCGCGCACCGGCCCGCGTTCATCGTCGATGCGTACACGACGCGGATCGTCCGTCGCGTCGGCTTTGTGGGCGACGACGCGACGCGCCACACGATCCGCGCGCGCTTCGTCGATGCCCTCCCCGCCGACGAAGCCGTGCTGCGCGAGGTGCACGCGCTGCTCGTCAATCATGCGAAAATGCATTGCCGCACCGTGCCGCGCTGCACGGGATGCCCGCTCGCGACCCGTTGCGAATACCGGAAGGAGCATGTCGCATGACCGTGTCCGCTGCCACGTCCGCCACGTTCCGCGCGCGCCTCGACGCGGCGGTGGAGCGGAACAACTCGCTCCTCTGCGTCGGCCTCGACCCCGATATGGCGAAACTGCCCTTCTCGCTCCGGTCGCGGTCGGTCGAGAACGCGCTGATTGTCTTCCTCAGTGGCATCATCGAGGCGACGGCGGAGGTGGCGTGCTGCTATAAGCCGAACCTCGCCTTCTACCTCGCGCACGGCGTCGAGGGGTGGAACGTCCTGCTCGGCTTGCGGTCGATGATCCCCGCGCACATTCCCCTGCTGCTCGACGCGAAGTTCGGCGACATCGGCTCGACCGCCGAGATGTACGCGCGCACCGCGTTTGATGTCGTCGGTGCGGACGCGGTGACGGTCAGCCCCTACGTCGGCGGCGACGCCCTCGCGCCCTTCTTCGCGCGCGACTACTGCGCCGCGTTCGTCCTCTGCAAGACCTCCAATCCCGGCAGCGGCGACGTGCAGGATGTCACCGTCGCGGGTGGCGTGCCCGTCTTCCAGCAGGTGGCGGAGCGCATCCGGGAGTGGGGTGCGGCGCGGGGCAATGTCGGCGCGGTCGTTGGCGCGACGTATCCCGCGCAGATGGCGGCGATCCGCGCCGTGCTGCCGGACGCGCCGCTCCTCGTGCCGGGCATCGGGGCGCAGGGCGGCGACCTGGAAGCCTCGGTGCGCGCGGGGGTGGACAGCCGCCGCGCCGGGATGCTCGTCAGTTCCAGCCGGAGCGTGCTCTATGCCTCATCCGGCGACGACTTCCGGGACGCCGCGCGCGCGGAGGCGACACACCTACGCGACGCGATCAACGCCGCCCGGCAGGGTGCGTGAGGTGGAGAGAATCACCATCGGGCCGTACGAGGAGCGGGATCACGACGCGGTTGTTCGGCTTCTCAACACAATCACCGACAACCTCGGCGCGCGCGTGCTCGCCGTGGTGCTCGACAAGCCATCCCGGATCGTCCATGTCGCGCGGGACGGCGCGCGGACGGTCGGCGTCATCATCCTCGCGATCATCGAGTGGAGCGGCAACGCGCATCTTCGGTTCCTCGCCGTCGATGATGCATACCAGAATCGGGGCATCGGCGCGGCGCTCGTCGCGTGGGCGCGCGAGACCACGACCGAGCGCGGGATGCGCCGGTTGTACGTGGACACATCGCACGACAACCGCGACGGGATGCGCTTCTATATCCGCGAGGGTTTCGTGCCCGTCGGCTGCAACGTCGATTTCTACAAGCCGGGGCTGCACCAGATCAACCTCTGGGTGGACCTCCCGTACACCGGCGCGCGGTCGGGCAGGGGCGGGCATGGCGCGGTTGCCACACCCAATGCAGCGGTGACAATCGACCCGTACACTGAGCGCGACCGCGCCATCGTCGTGTCGTTGATCGACGCCATCACCTGGCAGGGCGAAGGTGGCGGCGTGCTGGACAATGCGCTCCGCAATGCGTGGGAGGTCTTCGTCGCGCACGATGGCGACGTGCCGGTGGGCACGCTCCTTCTGAATATCACCGAATGGAATCGCACCGCACACATCGGGATGCTCTCCGTACTCCCGGAATACCAGAGCCGGGGTGTCGGTGCGGCCCTCGTCGCGCGGGCGCGGGCCGTCGCGCAGGGGCGATCACTGCGGCGACTGACCGTCGGCACCGGTCACGCGAACTGGCGCGCGCAACTCTTCTATCTCCGCAACGGCTTCACGCCCGAACTGCTCCGGCACGACTTCGGCGGTCCCGGCGTCCACGAAGTGCAACTCTGGCAGGACATTTAGCATGAATTGCATTGCATTGAGCCTGGATAGTATCGGTGGCGGGGGGGGGGACCCAGCCGCGCACCACAAAGGCGGGCGGGAGACCCCCCCCCCCCCGGCCCCCGCACCCAACGGGGAATTTCACTGGT
>JBBSII010000181.1:0-7964 GCA_038232175.1 Thermomicrobiales bacterium | reverse complement strand
GCGCCCCAGAAGACGACGTCCTTCGCCTGCTCCATGATCCCCGCCTCCTGCAGGACGGGAGCGAGCGGGGTGCCGGCCCAGGTGGCGTTGCCGACGCCGCCGGTGAACCAGGGGAAGCCGTGGTTGCCGGCGCACTCGAGGGTGAAGTTGACCTCCTGGCGTGGGCGGGCACGCAGATCGGCGAGGGTGAGGGAGAGCGGCTTCTGGACGAGGCCATTCACCTTCAATGACCACCCCTGCGCGTCGATGGCGGGCTTGTTGTAGTGCTGGACGGTGAAGAACTTATCGTTGGCGGTCTTCCAGGCGTCGAGCTGCTCCCAGACGAGCTGGGTGCCGACGACGTCGGGGGCGGCGGAGGGCGGGGGCTGGTCGAGCCATGGGACGATCTCCTCTCCGGGTTGGGAGGGGAAGGCGAGGGCGCGCTCGGGGAAGCCGCTGCCGAGCGCGGCGACGCCGAACGCCGCCCCGGCTCGCAAAGCGGTCCGCCTGCTCAGTCGCATCGGTGTCGTCGTTGCTCGTGTCATGGCTGATTCTCCTTTGTCATCTCTGTCATCGTGCGTCCGCGCATCGGGGGTCGGTCAGCAAATCCGCCGTGTCTCCTCTCTGTTTGTACCGTGACCGCAGCGTAGGGGACGGGAGGCGCGCTGCCATTCCCTGAATGTGCTATTTCTGTCGCGCCGTCAGGTTGTCGAGGGAGTACTCCCCCACTACGAATCCAGCGAACGGTCCTTCTCGGCCAGCGGCAGGGCGGCGACCGGCGACCCGGTGATTCGCCACGTCCCATCCTCGCTCATCTGCTCCCCCTGCCAGCCACCCGGCACCGCGTGATAGCAGGTGGGCAGTCCGGCGGGCGATGGAGGGCAGATCATCTCCGCGCGCCGGTCGCTCACCGCCCCCCCCGCCTGCTGGGAGAGCGCGACGAGCAGTGAGAACGCGACCGCCACCGTAACCACGAAGGCGACGAGCAGGAGCCGCTGGTGCCGACCCAAGAGGCGGGAGTAGACGAGTTCCGCCACCTCGTTGCCGGGCAGCGGCCTGCGCGGGGCAGCAACCAGCACCGCCACCCAGAGCGTCGCCGCCGCGCCGAGCGCGGGCATCAGGGTCGTCACCATCGGTTACCTCCATTCCGCGGGTGCCATCAGTCGAGGCACGCCCCGCGTTGCGCTAGGTCTGCGCGAGGGTCGCCTGCATCTCCGGCCGCAGATTGGCGACGCTGGCGGTATCGGCGATGAACGCATCCTGCTGCACCACGAGGTCATCATGCGCGATGGAGGTGACGGTCATCGAGGGCGCGCAGCGGTTATCGATGCCGTCGGCACACTCGTGCGCGCCGACGCCGACGGCTTGGGCGAGTGAGAAGAGGCCGACGAAGAGGGTGACGAGGGCGCGGTTGGTGGTGCGTGTCATCGGAGTGCTCCTGTCTGTGCTGGCTGCATGGCCGTCATGCATCTGGAATCAGCATAGGGAGCGGAAGGCGCGCCGCCATCCTGCGAATCATCTATTCGCTCCGGAGGTGTCCATAGATAGGATGAATTACTCGGGGTCCGGCGGGGGCGCGACGAGGCCGTGGCGGTGGGCGAAGGCTGCGGCCTCGGTGCGGTTGGCGGTGTCGGTCTTGGTCAGGATGTGGTTCACGTGCGCGTTGATCGTCGCCGGGCTGAGGAAGAGCGCGGCGGCGATCTCGCGGTTCGTGCGCCCGGCGGCGAGATGCCGCAGCACCTCCGCCTCCCGCGCCGACAGCCCCGCCGGGGACGCGGGGGCGGGCCCGAGCCGAGCCGCGATGGCATCGGCGCGGGCGAGCGCGGCCTCGGCGTCGAGCGATATCAGGGTCGCGCGGGCATCGTCGAGGGCCGCCCTCGCCGCGGCGCCGTCCTTCGTGGCGAGGTGGAGCGCGGCGGCGGCGATGAGCGTCAGGGCGCGCTCGTGGGGGGTGATGCACAGGTCCGCCAAGGCGAGCGCCGCGCCCAGATGGTCGGCGGCATCCACGTACCGGCCGGCTTCCGTGTCGAGCTCGCCGAGCAGGCGGTGCGCGGCGATGAGCGCGAGCGGTTGCCGCGGCGCCGCGGCGTCGGCGAGGGCCAACCGGGCGTATCGCGCGGCCCGGTCGGCATCGCCCGCCGCGCGGTGGTGCGCCGCCCGCAGCGCCCGCCCCTCGGATCGGCCGAGGACGGCGCCGCTCCATCCCAGCCAGCGGTCGTGGGCGGCGAGCCATGCCCCCGCGGCGGGCAGGTCGCCCCGGTCGATGGCGATCAGCGCGGCGAGTCGCAGGAGCGGGAGCGTGTCGAGGATCCAGCAGTCGCCGGGCGCGGTATCGGGGCCGTCGGGCAGCAGCTCCGTGGCGTGTGCCCACGCCTCGTCCGTCAGCCCGCGCGCCCGGGCGATCGCGGCGAGCACGCGATCCGGGACCGCGCGCGCCCACCCCGAGGACCTGGCGGCATGCGCCCGGGTGGCGATCGATCTCGCCTCGTCCCACCGCCCCTCGACCAGCAGGGGCAGGAGCCACGACGCCTCCGGGACGACATCGGGCCGTGCCCCACCGGCGCGTCGCCACGCCGCTTCGGCCTCGTCCGCCAGCGCCCGCCGCTCGGTCGGCCGGTCGGCGCGGTACGGCAGCACGGCCCAGTTCAGCTCTTGGAAGGCGTTCATCCCGATCTGGTGGGCGTTGTCGATGGTCTGGTTGATCGACCGGGCGGCCGCCCACGCCCGCCGCGCCTCTTCCGGCCGTCCCTTGCCGGCGTGCGCGACCGCCAAGCCGAGGTGGGCGGAGGCGTATGCGTAATGGGAAACGGCCCGATCCACGGGGATCCCCGAGGGCTGCTGCACGGCGGCTTCCCCTGCGGCCAGCGCGTCGTCGAAACGCCCCGTCCACGCCAGCCACTCAGGTAGTAGTTCCACGATGTCCGGGCGCTCCGATCGTGCCCCCCAGCCTCGCTCGGTCAGGTGCGCGCGATCCGGCCCCGGCAGCGCCGCGATGGCCTGCACCGCCGCCTCGATCTCGGCGATGCCGCGGCGCATCTCCCCCCGCATGCACAGCAGGAAGCCGCGCTGGTACCGGACGCCGGCCTGCAGGGCGCGGTCGCCGGCCGTCTCGGCGAGGGGTGCGGCGGCGGCGAGATGGCGCAGCGCCCGGTCCGGGTCGGCGAGCCATCGCACGCGCGCGAGCTGGAAGGCGAGCCACGCCCGCTCGCCCGCCCCGGCACCCGCCTCCTCGAGCAGCTCCAGCGCCGTCGCGTAGCGCTCCGCCGCGGAGACGAGGGCATAGGCCTCCCTCGCGCGATCCCCCGCCCGGATCAGCCACGCGGCGGCCCGGGGATCGCCCGCCTGTCGCAGGTGATAGGCGACCGCGTCGGGGTCGGGGCGAGGCCCCGCGAGGAGCGCCTCGCCTGCACTCCGGTGGAGCGCCCGCCGCCGGAGCGGGGGAATACCCGCGTAGAGCGCTTCCCGGACCAGGGCGTGGGCGAAGCGCACCCCCCGGCCATCGGCCGTCTCCGCGAGGAGGTGGGCCTCCATCCCCCTCGCCAGCGCGTCCACGAGCTGCGGTTCCTCGGCCTCGGCCACCGCCCGCCACAGATCGAAGGGTGTCTCCTGGCCGATGACCGCCGCCGCTGAGAGGAACGCGCGCACCTCCTCCCCGGCACGATCGACGCGCGCGTCGATCACCTGCCGCAGCAGCGAAGGCACCGTCGCGTCGGCCAAGTCGGCGAGCGCCCAATCGCCCCCGTCGGGCACGAGCATCCCCGCGTCCGCCAAGGATCGCAGCAGCTCCCCGGTGTAGAAGGGATTACCCTCCGCGCGCGCGCGGAGGTAGCCCCCCAGCCGCTCCTCGTGGGCGGGCGGCAACGCATATCGCCGGCGAATCATCACGCGGATGTCGCCCTCGGCCAGCGGGCGGAGGTTGAGGCGCTCCGCGCGGGACTCCCGGACGAGGGCCGGCAGGGATGCGTACAGCGGATGCCCCCGCGCGACCTCGTCGGCGCGATAAGTGGCGAGGAGGAGGACGGGAACCGTGGCCAGCCCCCGCGCGACGACGCGCAGGAGGTCGACCGAGGCCGGGTCGGCCCAATGGAGGTCGTCGAGCACGAGGATCAGGGGGGACTGCCCCGCGAGCGCGGTGAGGGCCCCCTGCACCGCCTGCGACAGCACGGACGGACTGTTGGCCGCGCCCGCCGCCCCGTGTTCGGCGAAAATCGCGGCGAGCCGCAGCGGCGCGTCCGTCGGGGTATCGCGCCCGAAGAGCTCGACCCACGGGCCGTAGGGCGGTGTCTCGCTCAGGTCATAGCACCGCCCGATGAGGACGAGTGCTCCCCGCTCCGTTGCCTCGCGGCAGAGCGCCTCGGCGAGGGCGGTCTTGCCGATCCCCGCCTCCCCGCCGATCAGCACCAGGCTACCCTGCCCCGCGAGGGCGGCTTCGAGGCGCTCGCGCAGGGCGACGAGTTCCCGCTCGCGCCCGACAAGGACCGGCGATGGCAGAGTCGGCGACATCGGGACCTCCCGAGAGGAGTCGTGGGACGATGCACCGATTATAGCCGGAGTATCCCCCGCGCGCCTGCGGCACGGTCGCGTCACTCGGTTGTCAATAACGGCCCCGACAGACTCACGTACAAAATAGTGGGTTCAGCCGCTACCAGAGAGTGAGGTGTGTGCCCCTCGTCATGACCCGATACAGGAGCGATTCTGCTGCGTGACCCTGTCGGGGGCGATGACTGGGACGAGAACAGCGCATAGACAGTCGTATCCGTCGTGCTCCCGAATGTGTGCCGCTGATCATGCTGGGGTAGGCCCCAGATGGACAGATTCCTGCACGCTGCTCGTCGCACCGATAGACGCGACGGTCTTCGCGTACAATATTCCCTCTTTCGTCAATCGCCCCCATTAACCGGAGTAGGTATGGACTTTGTCGATCGCTGCATGGACATCCTTCGTATCCTCGCGGAGGATGATCCTCAGGCGCGGGCGTTCGGACTGATGTTCGATGACTTCGTTTCCGCAACGCTCGCGAACGCTCCGCTGCCGTACGGCGGCCCGGAGAGCGTTGCTGCGGCAATCAGGGATTTGGAGCGCGCCGGTCTCGTGGAGCGAAATCAGGGCGCGTTCTTTCGCCTTACCCGACCGGGTCGCGTCGCGGCTGGGAGTCCAATAACGGCCTGGCAGAAGATTCTCGATATTCAGTTGGATGGTAAATCCGCAGAGGCGATGAATGCGGCCGCTCGCATTAACCCAGATGGTGATGACATTTCCTTTGTGGCGCTTTGCGAAAAACTCACGTGGCCATACGATGCAACGCTCCTGTATGGTCTATTAGGGGAACTCGAGCGCGATGGAATGGTGGAGGTCTCTCCTTCCTTTGCCGACAACTCGTTCCGCATCACTTTCACCGGCTATGTCTGGTCAACGAGACGACACGCTGCGGCCAAATTCCGGCTCATCACCGAACTGATCGAAGAGGGTGAGAACGTCAACGTCGATTTCAAGCGCGAGCTATTCGTGGACACCACCGATCAGAAGGCCGAGTTCATCAAGGACGTGACCGCACTCGCGAATACACAGGCCCGTGGCCAGCGGTGGATGATCGTCGGCCTGAACGATGACGGCACATACTTCAGACCTCCCGCCACGACGATCACCACCGATCGGCTTCAGCAGGTCGTCAACCGCTACTCCTCGCCGCCCGTCCCCATACGCTACGAGGTGATCGACCATCCAACCGGACAGCTCGGCATACTCGAGGTGGCGAGGAACCCGATCTCGCTCCCATACACGTTTGGCAAAGACATGGACGGCAAGACGCCCAGAAAGAAGGGCGAATGGTTCGTTCGGCACAGCTCCCACGTTGAGCACCCCGACGACCGTGAGCGCGAACTGATCGAGCAGGAAGCCCACCGCGCCGCAGCAAAGGCGCAATAAGGGCCCACAAAACTTCACAGCCGAGCGTGTATGTGCGCGGATATGAGGTTTTCTGAGGTGGCGACCGTACCCGCAACGCACGTCTTTGTCTGCCGCGCGCGAGCAGGAGCGCACTGCCTAACTCGATGACCGCAATGGGGTGAGAATGCGACATATCCCTTAAGGCAAATCTCTATACACAGAGGGGGCCACGCGGTACACTCCCGTAAGGACAACGACCAGGAGGAATCGGTGATGCCGAAGCAGAAAACGCGCCCGCAATCCCCCCCCAGTACATCGCCTGCGGGAATCCACGTCCTGGAGCGTGGGCTCGCCGACATGCGCGAGGCGGCGGACTTCCTCATGGAAGATACGGAGGCGGTCGAGAGTGTGCTCGCCGCAGCGGGCGTGCCCCTCGTGCATGCGGACGCGGGGGCATTCGTGCGGCGGCACGACCTCCGCCAGTTTCGCGCCCGTGACCAAGCCGAGCAGCGCGAACGGCTCCGCGAACTGACCCGCATGAGCATCGCCATGGGCTTGGACGACGTTGACTACTCTTCGCTCTCCTCTGACCCCTCCTGAGCCGTGCCCGCTCCCCATGTCGTGCTCGACGCGAACATCATCGTGCATGCATACATCCGCGATCTTCTGCTCGACGCCCACATCGCCCGCGTGTGCCGCGTGCGCTGGACGGACGCGATTCTCGCGGAGGCGCGACGGGCTCTCATCGCGGATCTGGGGAGGAGCGAAGCGGAGACCGACCGCCTGCTCGCCGCCATGCGGCGCATCCGCCGGATCCACCTGACGGGATACGAGGGACGCATTGCCGCGATGACGAATGATCCCCACGATCGGCATGTCGCCGCTGCCGCCGTGCAGGCGAGGGCGGACGTGGTGACGTTCAATCTCCGCCACTTCCGTGCGCGCGACCTCGCCCCATTCGGGATTGCGGCCATCCATCCTGACCCCTTCCTCACCGCCCTTGCTGCCGACGCACCCCGCGTCCTCGCCCGCATCGTCCGGGCGCAAGTCGCCCAACGCACGCTTCCCCCGCTCACGGCCGACGCGTATCTCGACCGGCTGGCCGGGTCACTGCCGCGCTTCGTCGGGGCGGTGCGCGCGTCGCTCACTGCCGCCAACGCAAAGGAATAGCGGCCGTCATCGTCCTCATCGCCCTGCCGTCTCCGCGCCCCACGGCGGGGATGGCCATCCCGCAGGTGGCGGCGCATGGCCGCAGGGCGCAGCCACGGCCCGGTCGTCACCAAGCGGGGGGAACGCACAGGGATATGTCTCAATAGTTTTCGCCCCTGCTTCCCGCAATCCCAAGCGGTCCGTCAGCACCGCCAGCAGGTACGGCATTTTGTTCACGCCTCGCTCATCCCGGTTTTTGATCGCCGACGTGCGGGCCTGCGTCATCGCCCGCGCGCTGTAGACCGCCGCCACGAACTCCTCCCACGCCACCCCCGACTGCCGGTAGAGATTGAGCGCCCGGCTCGTCGTGCTGCCCAGCGTGGCCCGGTCCCCCAGCTCGCGCCGGAAATCACCGATCAGGGCCAGCACTGCGTCTCGTTCAGGATCAAGAGAGGCAGGCGGGTGTGATGTCCTTCGGGGCGCAGGATCAGGAGAAGGCAGAGAGCGTCTGGGCTCCGCAGAGGATGGACCGAGCGGTCGCTCAGAAATATTCATGCGGGGAGGGGCTGTCGAATAGTCGAATTCCCCCTCATCTTCTTCAATTGCTTGTTCTTCTACTGAGAACCCGCTGTTGCCGGGTTCTTGATCCCGCGCTGGCCGGGTACTGGGAGGCGGGGTGACCAGGAGGCGGTAGGTGTTGACGAGGCCGCGCCCGCGGCGGGTCTGTCCCACGAGGCCCGCATCGAGCAGTTCGCGCATCACGTGCCGGACACGGTCTTCGCCGGCGTCCATCAGCGCGCAGAGGCGCGTGTAGCCCACCCGGACGATATAGCCGGTGCGCGGGCGGGCATGCTGGAGGAGGAGGGTGTCGAGGAAGCGGGCATCGCGGGAGAGCGTGGGGTCGAGCAGGACGGTGTTCGGAACCTGAGTGAAGCCGACGACGGCGAGGG
>JBBSII010000180.1:0-7975 GCA_038232175.1 Thermomicrobiales bacterium | reverse complement strand
GGCATGGACCGCGCAACCGCTGACTACATGGGGATGCTCGGGACGATCATCAACGCGCTCGCGCTTCAGGAGTCGCTGGAGAAGATGGGCGTTCAGACGCGCGTGATGACCGCGATCCAGACCCAGCAGGTGGCAGAGCCATACATCCGGCGGCGCGCGCTGCGGCACATGGAGAAGGGGCGCGTCGTCCTGCTCGCGGGCGGCAACGGCAACCCGTACTTCACGACGGACACCACCGGCGCTCTCCGCGCGCTGGAGCTGGAGTGCGATGTGCTGCTGATGGCGAAGCACGGCGTCGATGGCATCTACGACCGCGACCCGAAACTGGACCCGAACGCCGTCCGCTTCCCGACGATCACGTACGCCGAGGCGCTGCAGCGCGAGTTGCGTGTGATGGACAGCACGGCGTTCGCGCTGTGCATGGATAACAACCTGCCGATCATCGTCTTCAATGTGCTGGGCGAGGGGATGATTGCCCGCGTCTTGCGCGGCGAGGAAGGCTTCGGTACCGTTGTCCGGTAACGGGCAGACTGGGAGGCGCGATCATGTTCGAGGACATTTTGCAGGATGCCGACGACCGGATGAAGAAGGCGATTGAGGCGCTGCGCGCGCACCTCGGCGGTATCCGCACGGGCCGCGCCTCCCCCGGTCTGATCGAGCGCATCGTCGTCGAGTATTACGACACGGAGACGCCGCTCCAGCAACTGGCCGGCATCGCCGCGCCCGAGGCGCGCCTGCTCGTCGTGACGCCGTGGGACAAGGGGTCGCTCAAGGCAATTGAGAAGAGCATCCGCGCCGCCAGCGATCTGGGCCTCAACCCGATGAACGACGGGCAGGTGATCCGCATCGCCATCCCCGCGCTGACGGAGGAGCGGCGGCGCGATCTCGTGAAGATCGTTAAGCGCAATGTCGAGGAGGCGCATGTCGCCGTCCGCAACATCCGCCGCGACGCGATGCATATGCTCAAGGAACTGGACGAGAGCAGCGATATATCCGAAGATCAGCGACGACGCGGCGAGGACCAGATTCAGAAATTTACCGACCAGTCGGTTCAGCAGGCCGACAAGGTGGGGCGCGAGAAAGAAGCGGAGGTCCTCGAAGTCTGATGCGTCCGCGTCAGAGACGGGTGACGGGTATGGCAAACACCATCGCGGAAAATACCGATGCGCTGCGCGACGCCGAAACCGCCGCGCAGTCGCACGTCGTCAGCGGCAAGCCGCCACGGCACGTCGCGATCATCATGGACGGCAACGGGCGCTGGGCGCAGCGACGTGGCCTGCCGCGCAACAAGGGGCACGAGGCGGGGACGGCGAACATTCGCCCCATCGTCGCCGTCTGTCCGGAACTGGGGATCGAGTACTTGACGCTCTGGGCGTTCTCGACGGAGAACTGGCGACGCCCCACCGAGGAGGTGCAGGGCATCATCCAGATTCTCAGCGAGAGCATCGCGCGCGAGACCGGGGCGCTGCACGAGGCGGGCGTGCGCCTGAAGCACATCGGCAGCCTCGACGGCCTCGATGACGACCTCGCGGGCGCGGTGCAGGCGGCGATTGACCTGACGAGCGCGAACACAGAGATGACGCTGACGCTCGCGTTCAACTACGGCGGGCGCGCCGAAGTCGTGACGGCGATTCGCGAGATGCTGCGCGACGGCCTCGACCCCGACAGCGTGACCGAGGAGACAATTAGCCGCTATCTCTACACGGCAGACATTCCCGACCCGGACCTCATCATTCGCCCATCGGGTGAGTTGCGGCTCTCGAACTTCCTCATCTGGCAGGGCGCGTACGCTGAACTCTATTTCCAGCACATCCTCTGGCCGGACTTCGGCCCGGATGACCTGCGGGACGCCGTCGCGGACTTCATGAAGCGCCAGCGGCGGTTCGGCGCGATCCCCGACCCGGCGACGCACACCACGCAGCCGACTTAACGTCATGCTCGGACCACGCACGCTCTCGTCCGTCGTCGTGGTCATCATCGGCGTCGTGCCCGCCGTGTTCGGCCCGTGGGGCGTTGCGGTGGCGTTTGCGGCGCTCGGCACGGTCGCGCTTACCGAGCTTGTGGCGATGTTCGCGCGACTCGATTACCGTATCCTCTGGCCGATCCCGCTGATTACGCTCCTGCTTGCGCTGGCGGCGGGCGCGGGTGGTTGGCCTGCATGGACGATGAGCGCGCTTATCGCGTTTGCCTTAATTGCGCCCGCCGCGTGTCTGATCGTGCGTCCGACGCTCGATGGCGCGCTCCCGGCATGGCTCGCCACGACCTTCGTGTCGCTCTACCTTGCCGTGCCGCTCGGGCATGTCGTCGCGGTGCGACAGATCGCGGGCAATGTTGCCGCGTCCGGCCATTGGCTCGTGCGCCTGGAGAACGCGGTCGGCTTCGGCGGGACGACGCGCGGGTTGGCGTGGTTCCTGCTCGCGTTGGTGACGACGTGGCTCACCGATGTCTTCGCGTATGCGGCAGGGAGAGTGTTCGGCAGGCATCACATGACGCCGGCGATCAGCCCGAAGAAGACGTGGGAGGGATTCGCGGGCGGCGTGATCGGCGCGGTGGTGACGGCAGCAGTCGCGAACTGGGCATTCGGTGTCGGGATGCGCGGCATTGTCGCGGCGCTCGTCGGCCTTGTGATCGCGCTGTTCGCCACGGCGGGCGATCTCGCGGAATCGCTCCTGAAGCGGCAAACGGGCGTGAAGGACACCGGCACGCTGATTCCCGGTCATGGCGGCGTGCTGGACCGGCTCGACAGCCAACTCTTCGTCTTTGTCGCCGTCTTCTACATCGCGCTCGCGGTTGGCTGAAGGAGAACCTCACGATGACACCCCTCCGCATTGCGCTGCTCGGCAGCACCGGCTCCATCGGTCGTAGTACCCTTGAGGTCGTCGATGCCCACCCGGACAAACTGACCGTCGTCGCGCTCGCGGCGGGTCAGAACGTGGGATTGCTCCGCCATCAGGCAGCGACGTATCGTCCGTCGCTCGTCAGCCTTGAAGGAGATGAGGGTACGGAACGGTTCGTGGCGGGCGTGACGCTCATGTCGGGGCAGGCCGGGCTGCTCGCCGCCGCGACGCATCCGGACGCGGATATCGTCGTCGTCGCCACCTCCGGCCACGCGAGCATCGAGCCGACGCTGGCGGCGCTCCGGGCGGGGAAGATCGTCGCCCTGGCGAACAAGGAGACGATCGTCTGCGCGGGTGAGTTGGTGATGGCCGCCGCTCGGCAGGCGGGCCGGCGCATTCGCCCCGTTGACAGCGAGCACTCGGCAATCTGGCAATGCATCGGCACCGCCGCTGCTGCACCGGAGCGGATCATCCTCACCGCATCGGGTGGACCGTTCCGCGCGACGCCGATGGAACAACTCCGCACGATGACCGCCGCCGACGCGCTCAAGCACCCGACGTGGAACATGGGCAGCAAGGTGACGATCGACTCCGCGACGCTGATGAACAAGGGGTTGGAGACGATTGAGGCGCGCTGGTTGTTCGACCTGCCATACGACCGCATCGACGTGGTAGTGAACCCGCAGAGCGTCCTCCACTCGTACATCGAATATGCGGACGGCTCGCTGATTGGCCAACTCGGCCCGGCGGATATGCGCCTGCCGATCCAGTACGCGCTCTCCTACCCCGCGCGCTGGCCGAACCCCTTCCGTCGCGCCGATCTGCCGACGGTGGGCAGGCTGGATTTTGAGCCGCCGGATACCGAGCGCTTTTCATCGCTCACGCTCGCGCGTCAGGCGGGCATGGCGGGGAACACCTATCCCACCGTCCTGAGTGCGGCGGACGAGGTCGCTGTCGAGCGGTTCCTGCGCGATGAGATCGGCTTTCTCGCTATTCCCGCACTTGTGCGCGCCGCGCTCGACGCGCACACGCTGGACGGCCCGCTCACGCTGGAAAGCATCCACGCGGCGGACCGATGGGCACGGGATTTTGTCGGGCGTGCATCAGTCAGCGCATTGGGCTGAACGGCGTCGGTGCGAGGATCGTGCTCTGAATGCGGAGGAGGATGTTGCCGTCGCGCTCCGATTCCTCGCGCACCTGCTGCCACTCCGGGTCGGCGCGGAATGCGCCCCACGTTGGGTTGTAGTCGCCCAAATCATCGAAACGAAGGAGGTAGTAGAGGGAGGGCTGATCCGCGCCGATCTCGACGCGCCAGAAGCCGACGGGTATGATGCCGTGCCGCGCGAAGATGCGCGTCGTGTGGTCGTTGAATCGTTTGTTGACGGCGTCGAAGGCGCGCGGGGTTAGGCCACGGTAGACGCGCTCTTCGAAGATGCCCGGCGAGGCGGCGTCCATGAACTGGAACGGGTCGGGCGAGTAGGCGGTTGGGCTGAGCAATGCGGTGTCGATGCCGCGCACCAGCCCCGTATTGACGATGTATTGGTGCGCCTCGGTCCCGCGAAAGGCCGCGAATTGCTCCTGCCGCTGATTGGCGTCGTCGTACGCGAGCATCGTCGTGAAGCGTGGCTGCTGGCCGATGGCGACCGTCCAGCATCCAACGACGCGCATCCCGCTCGATTGCCACGCGGGGATGACCCGCTCGCCGAAGCCTTTCACCAGTGCGCCGAGGCTCGTCGTGTCGGGCGTCGTGTAGTGCCGGAGTTCGTAGAGCATAGTCAAATCCCCATTCCTAGATCAACGCATTCCCCGTCTCCGGGTCGAACAGGTGCAGGTGCTCGTGCTTGAAGCCGACGTAGAGCCGGTCGCCGGTGCGGGCGCGCTGCGTCGGCTCGAAGCGGCCAACGACCTGCTTGCCGCCGCTGCCGGACATGTACATCAGGATTTCCGCGCCGAGTGGTTCGACGACATCGACGTTGACGGGGAAGCGGTTGCGCGTCTCCGCGCCCTCGACGCTCATCGGCAGCGGCACGACATGTTCCGGCCGGACGCCGAGCGTCAGTTCCTTGCCGACGACCTGGCTGAGCCGCATCTTCACGCGGTTCGGCGCGGGCAGCTCGAACTCGCCGTTCGCGAGCACAATCTGCTCACCGGCGCGCTGCACCGTCACCGGAATGAGGTTCATCGCCGGGCTGCCGATGAAACTGGCAACGAACAGGCTGGCGGGGTGATCGTAAATCCGCTGCGGCGTGTCCAGTTGCTGAATCTCGCCGGACTTCATCACGGCGATCCGGTCCCCCATCGTCATCGCTTCCTGCTGGTCGTGCGTGACGTAGATCGTCGTCACCTTGAGGCGCTGGTGCAGTTTGAGAATCTCGGCGCGCGTCTGCATCCGCAGTTGCGTGTCGAGGTTGGAGAGCGGCTCGTCCATCAGGAACGCCTCCGGCTCCCGCACGATGGCACGACCGAGCGCGACGCGCTGCCGCTGCCCGCCGGACAACTGGCGCGGGCGGCGCTTGAGCAGGTCGGAGAGGTCGAGAATTTCCGCCGCGTGGCGAACGCGCCGGTCAATCTCAGCGTCTGCGGACTTGCTCGACGAGCGACCGCCGAACACGCGCCCGAAGAATCCGCCGGAGCGGTTACTCTCCTCGGCAGACTCATTCGCCGCGCCTGCTATCGCCATCGCACTCTTGCGCAACCGGAGCGCGAAGGCAAGGTTACCGTAGACATCCATGTGCGGGTAGAGCGCGTAGTTCTGGAAGACCATCGCCACATCGCGGTCCTTCGGGGGCAGGGTCGTCACGTCGCGGTCGCCGATATAGAGCGTCCCGTCGGTCACTTCTTCCAAGCCCGCAAGGCAGCGAAGCGCGCTCGTCTTGCCGCAGCCGGACGGGCCGACGAGCACGAGAAATTCGCCGTCCGCCGCCTCGATGGACATGTCGTTGACGGCCACCACGTCTCCGTATTTTTTCGTCACATGATCGTAGGCGATACGCCCCATCGTCGTCCCCTTGTTCGCAAAGCCAGGCACAAGAGACGCGCCCCACGGCGCAATCGGTGCCGCAATTGTACCACAGGGGAGGGGCTTATCCCGGCAGGCGGTAGATCGGATTCATCAGCGTGCCGATCCCGTCGATCGTGATGGTGACGATGTCGCCCGCTTCGAGCGTGAACGCCGTCGGCGGGACGATACCGGTGCCGGTGAGCAGGATTGCCCCGGTCGGGAAATCGTTGGCGCGGCGGAGATATTCGACGAGTTCCGTCAGGGGCCGCGCGATCTGGTTCGTATTCGAGTCGCCGCGAAAGACTTCCGCGCTGCCCCGCGTGATCGTCATGACAATAGCGAGGTTGGCGGCGTCCGGCACCTCCTCCACGAGCGCGACGGAGGGGCCGAGGCCGCAGCAATCGCGGAACATCTTCGCCTGCGGCAGGTAGAGCGGGTTCTCGCCCTCGATGGAGCGCGAGCTGACATCATTGCCGACGGTGTAGCCGATGATGTCGCCGCCCGCGTTGACGACGAGCGCGAGTTCCGGTTCCGGCACGTCCCAGGTGCTGTCTCCCCGGATCGCGAGCGGCTGCGTGGGGCCGACGACGCGCGACGGCGTCGCCTTGAAGAAGATTTCCGGCCGCGCCGCGCCGTAGACGCGGTCGTAGACGCTCTGCTCGGAGCTTTCCTCCATGCGCGCGTCGCGCGAGCGCAGGTAGGTCACGCCGCACGCCCAGACCTCCTGCGCGTCGAGCGGCTTGTGCAGCACCGCATCGGTGTGCGTGCAAACGGGGAGTGCGTCGAACGGCGCATCCTTCAGCAGTTGCCGCACGTCGTCGTGTGGCCGCGACAGGACATCGCGCATCGATTGCAGCCCGGCCCCGGCCCACGCGGAGAGATCATAGACGCCGCCGAGGTCGGCCCAGCCGAGGCGCGGCGTCGTGTTGAAGGCGGTACTGAAGTGACAGAGTGACATCGTCTGCGCTCCTCCTGCTGAATTGGTGCGGTCAATGGCCTTCGGGGAGGATATGCCGTTTGTCCTCGAAGAGGCCGTGCGCGGCGTTGTACGCCGCGATCAGCGCGTCGAGTTCCTCCCACAATGTGCCCGGCACGGGGGTGAGCGCGGCCTCCACGGTCTGTTGCGCCCGCTCGGGCCACGTCATGCCGACGATGGTGCTGTGGATGCGTGGGTCGCGCAGCGAGAAGTGCAGCGCCGCGACGAGGAGCGAGACGCCGTGCCGCTCGCAGGCCGCGTCCAACTTTCGCGTTTGCTCGATCATCGCGGGGGGCGCGGTCTGGTACTGGTAGCGCGGGTATGCGTCCGGCCCTTTGGCCAGCATCCCGCTGCCGTAGGGGGCCGCATTCAACACTCCGAGTCCACGCTCGTGCGCGATCTGCAGGAGCGGCGCGGCGGTCTGGTCGAGCAGGGTGTAGCGGTTGTGCGTGATCACCGCGTCGAAGATGCCCGTCTCGACGTAGCGAATCTCCATCTCAATCGGCCCGCCCGCGACGCCGAGGTGCGCGATGATTCCCTCCTCCTTCATCTTCTGGAGGACTTCAACCGGGCCACCAGGGGCCATCGCCGCCATGAAGGTCGTGTGCTCAGGGTCGTGCAGGTGGACGAGTCCAAGTCGATCGACATTGAGCAAGCGCAGGCTCCGCTCGACGCTGCGGCGCATCTGGTCGCCACTGAAATCGCCTGTTGTCAGGTCGCGGTCGGCTTTTGTTTCGAGCACGCAACCGGGCGGCAACCCGCCGCGCTCCTTAATTACTATGCCGATGCGCCGCTCGCCCTCACCGTCGCCGTACGAGGCGGCGGTGTCGATGAAGTTGATCGGACTGTCGATGACGGCGCGCACCGTCGCCAGCGCCCGCTCTTCGGGCACACCATAGGCAAACGTGTCCGGCATGTCGCCGAGCGGCGCGTCGCCGAGGCAGAGGTTCGTCACCCGGAGGCCGGTCTTGCCAAGCGTCGTTAGCGGAAGGTGCGTCGCCATGTTTCTCCTCACCCCCGGCCCAGGGCTTATTCAAAGTCGAAGAAGGAGGATCCCTCCGGTAGGATAGGGTTGTCTTGACTCACTACCCGAAGGAGGAATCCATGTCCCAGATCGTACCACCCCTCGCCGCTGTGCTGGCGGACTTCCCCGATTTCCGT